>JAISNZ010000240.1 GCA_031275955.1 Desulfovibrio sp.
CGAGGGGGTCCGGGGGGCATCATGCCCCCCGGCGGGGTTCGGGGCGGAGCCCCGCGATACAGCGGCGTTTCCCTTGCCACTCCTTGCGGGGCGCTCGTTTCCTGCCTGAACTGACCTACAGCACGGAAACCCGGGACCAGCCGGCCTCCTGGGCGACGCGGTCCAGGGCGGCGCCCCCCAGGGCGCAGATCCGCCCGTTGCGGGCAAAGGCTTCCAGTGCCTGGCCGAAGAGCCGGAAATGGGCGGGGGAGGCGGAGAGGATCTCCTCGCGGAGGCGCTGGCGCGTCTCTTCGTCATCGCGGGCGAGCAGGCGGAAATAGGCGGCTTCGCCTTTGGCGTCGGGCAGGAGATAGGCGTCCAGCTCGCCGATGGCCCCGACAATGGAGGCCTGCAATTCCCCGGAGGAAAGGGGGTGCCGCTGGAGGTAGGCGGCGGCGGCGGCGAAGACGTCCAGGGTGGAGCGGATATTGGGGTCGCGGTAGGAGACCATGACAAAGTCGCCGCTCATGCGGTCCAGGCCGCACAGGCAACCGTAAGCCCCTCCCTGGACGCGGATCTTTTCCCAGAGGTAGCCGGTCCGGAGAAACCTGAGAATGACCAGGGCGGAACCGTGCCAGGCGTAGCCGGACTCGAAGAGGTTGATGCCCTTGCCCACATAGTTGACCTGGGCCGGGAGGAGAAGGGCCTCGGCCGGGGGAAGGGCGATCCGCCTCCAGAGGGGAGGGGAGGCCGCGCCGGGCGGGAGGGCTCCGGCCAGGGCGCGGGCCAGGGAAAGGAGGGCGGATCTGTCCTCGGGCCGGGCGGTAATATTCAGCTCCAGGCGGCCGCGGGTCAGAATCCGGGAGCGGATGGCCTCCAGGCGGTCATGGACGGCGGGCCAGTCGTCCCTGATCAGGGGAATCAGGGCGCGCAGGGCGTCAAGATAGGCAAGGCCCCCGGTCTGCTCCTCCAGACAGGCCGCGCCGGAGAGGGCGGCCCGGAGGCGGGCGGCCACCACGAGATGCCCGGAGGGCACGAGCCTGTGCTCCTGGCGCGCCTTTTCCTCCAGGGCCATCTGGAGAAAGCGGTCCCGGCGGTCAAAGACGGCGTTGCAAAGGACTTCCTCCAGGAGGGAAAAAAGATCTTCCCCCTTGTCCGGGGTCGCCTTGCCGCTGAGGAGCAGGCGGCTGACAGGGACGCGGTCGGCGGCGCGGGTCAGGAAACGCAGATCCGCGTCCAGGCCTCCGGTCTTGCGGGCGATGGCCATGGAGAGGTCGGCGAAATCCAGCTTCTTTGTGCCCATTTCCAGCAGGGCGCGGCCGAACAGGGGGAGGAGGAGAAGCGGATCGGGGTCCAGTCCGTCCAGATCAAAGGCGGCCTGCGCATAGATGATGCCCCCTGTGGGCAGCCCGTGAAAGTACACGGGCGCTTCCTCCGGATCGAGGATCTCTGTGGGGAGGTGAAGATTGCGCCGGGGGAGATCGGCGACCCCCAGGCGGGGAATGGCGGCCAGGGCTTGCGGATCGTCGGGCTCGGCCTGTCGCCTGGCCAGATCTTCGGCCTGGGCGAGAACGCCGGAAAAGGTCTCTTCGTCCATGGCGGCGGCCAGGGCTGCCAGGCGTTCCCGCTCTTCGGCCTCCCGGCGGGCGGCCAGATGCGGATCCGGGGCGAGGATGACGGTCACCCGGTGGGGGTTGTCCAGCAGCCAGCGGCGGATCAGGGCCTCGAAGCAGGCTTCTTTGGCGGCGAGACGGGCCTTGATGGCGGCCAGTGGGGCTTCAAAGGCCAGAGGCGCCAGGGGGTCGCCGCCGTGCAGCCAGGTGGTCAGGGCGCGGAGCATGACGGCAAGGCCCACAGGAAATCGGCCGGAATTATTCTCGCGCAGGGAGAATTCCACGCTGTTCACGGCGGCTTCCACAAGTTCCGGGGCAAGCCCGTCCCGGACCAGCCCGCGCAGGGTGTCCAGGATCAGGTCTTCCACGTCCGCGGCCCTGGAGACATCAACGCCCTTGAGCCCGGCGTCGAAGACAAGCTGGCGCAGATCCGCCTCCAGGCCCTGGCCGGCCAGATCCTCGCCCAGACCCGATTCCGTCAGAGCCCGGCGCAGGGGCGAGGCGGGCATTCCCAGCAGCATCTGTTCCAGAATCCGGAAAGCCAGTCCCCGTTCCACATCCAGAACATCCGGCCCAAGCCAGTTGAGGGTGACCATACCCTTGGCCTCTTCGGCTTCCGGGGCCGCGTAGCGGACCGTGACCGTGCGGGGGGCCTTCCCAGGCTGCTGCAGGTCCACGGCCGAATCCAGGGGCGGGTCCTGAAGGGAAAAGGGCGCCAGGACAGCGCCGAGCCTGGCCAGGCGCTCCTGCTCCGGGTCATCGCCCCAGAAGAACAGGCGGGCGTTGGAGGGGTGATAATATTTGCGGTGAAAGGCCAGGAAGGCTTCATAGGAGAGATTGGGGATGACTTCGGGGTCGCCGCCGGATTCCAGGCTGTAGACGGTGTCCGGGAAGAGGGCGCGCAGACTGTGGCGGTCCAGGACGGATTCGGGGGCGGAAAAGGCCCCCTTCATCTAGTTGTAGACCACGCCCTTGTAGCTGAGGCTGCCGGGGCTCTCTCCCCCTTCCAGATGCCAGCCCTCCTGGCGGAAGGTCTCCTCGCTGATGCGGGGGAAAAAAACGGCGTCCAGGTAGACGTCGATCAGGTTGTAAAAATCCCTGAGATTGGCGCTGGCCACGGGGTAGCAGGTCTTGTCCGGGTAGGTGAAGGCATTGAGAAAGGTTTGCAGTGAGCCTTTGAGCAATTCCACAAAGGGCTCCTTGACAGGATACTTCCGGGAGCCGCAAAGGACGGAATGTTCCAGTATATGGGCAACGCCGCTGGAATCCGCCGGCGGGGTGCGCAGGGAGACGCCGAAGACCTTGTTTTCGTCGGCGTTGAGACAGGAAAGGAGTTCGGCCCCGGTGGCCTCGTGCCGCCAGAGGCGGGCCAGACTCGCCAGTTCCGGCAGGGATTGCTCCCGGACAAGGATAAAGCCGTGCGACATGGAGGCTCCGGAGACGTTGACGGCCCCACCCCCCCGGGGGGTGGGGCCGCGCCGGGAAAAGGGGAAAGCCCTCAGACCTTGACCAGGGAATTGTCGTCCCCGGAAAAGGGGCTGGGGACATAGGCGTCGGCTTTGTCGTCATTAAACCAGAGGCCGGAGTCCGTGACATAGCGGAACTGATAGTCCTGACCGGAAGGCAGATCCACTTCCAGGGAGAAGCCCCCGTTTTTCAGCTTCTTCATGGGGTTCGAAGCAGAACTCCAGCTGTTGAAATCTCCCACAAGATACACGCAGGAAGCTCCCTGGGCCTGCTCCGCGGTTACGGTGAACTGCACCTTGCAGGCGGCCCGGGATTTCAGGAATTTTTTTGAAAACGACATGACAGTTCCCTCCCGAAATGCTGTGAAACCATACTCTGTACAAGGGCGAAGGCAGAAAAAGGGGAGGGCCTCCGCGCCTTGCATGGCCTTTACCGCTTCTTTTCTCATATCCCGGAAGCGCGAAAAGAATCAAGCCCCGCCGGAGCATTTTTTCTGTATATACAATTTGAAGGTGAAAATGCCCTAAAGCGCATCCGCGCAGTGCTGATGGGGCGGCATTGCGAGCCGCCTTGCCGCTCGCAATGCCGCGCGTTTCGCCGCGACATCCTGGCGCGGATTCTCTTTCCCGACGTGAAGCGCTCTATTCCGCAGCGGCCAGGGGCAGGTTCTCCTCAAAGGAGGGACGTAGTTCCTCGGCCCTCGCCGGGTCAATGCCGCACAACCCGAACACGGAGGCGAAAAGCATGTCCGTGGGCACGGTGAGGTCGTGAACGCCGTCGTTAATCCGGCAAGTCTCCCTGCCGGGCCTGACTTCGTAAAAGCGGCGGGACTTTTCGGCCCCGGCCCCGGAAACGATGGAGTAGACATGGCCGCCGCTGTCCGTGAGATAGAGGCGTATTCTGGTCAGCGAGGAGGTCTGCTCGTCAAAATAGGTGCTTTCCGCGAACATCCTGCCCTGAAAAGACAACTGCGCCCCGTTGTCGCTCCGCAGAAAAATTTTTTCCGCAAAGGCATTTGCTGTATCCATAACTCGCCGCTCCCATAAGAATCAAATTCCCGGTCAAAAGTTCCCGTTTCCCCTGATCCGCCCGTCCGCCGCCTGTCCGGCCTTTGGTCCAACCGCGCGGGGAATGCGCTCCGAAGGACATTATTCTTCATCCCCGGCGCCCGCCGCGGCGCTGTCCGCAAAAAGACGCAGCTGCACCTCTCCCCGGCCTTTCTTCTCTTTCCCGGCCGGCGCCGGGGGGGCCTTTTCCTCCGCAGGCTCGGAAACCGCCTCCTCCCGCAGGAAAAGATCCCCGCCGCCGCAAGCTGTCCAGAACGCCTCCAGATCCAGACGGGAAATGCGGTATGCCCTCCCCAGCCGGGCAGCGCGCAGGGCGCCGTCCCGAATGGCGCGGCGCAGGGTTTCCCGGTGGCAACTCAACAAGGCCGCGGCCTCGATCAGCGTAAAGGTCGCCTTGTCTGTCCTGTGCATGCGTGTCCCCTGTCCCCAGCTATTTTTTATCCATATCCACAAGAAGCAACTTATGTCAACAGATGCACGCTGAACTATTTCTCCGTCCACTGGCGGCGGATGGAATGCGCCGCCTGCCGCTGGAACCTTTGTCTGAATCCGCAAGGAAACACGGCTGGGATTGGGCGGGGATGCCGGGAAGAGGATGCCGGGAAGAGGAGGATTGCTTTTTCGCCGCAAGCAGGGCACACTGGGGCAGTTTTGGTCTTTCAGGAATGCGCTGCTCCAGGCCGGGCCTGTCCGGCCGGGGCTTTTTTCCTTCTCCGGAAAAAGCGGGGAAGTTCCGGTGGGCAGGGCCATGCGGGAATTTTTTTCCAGTTCCTTTTTGCGCACAGCGCTTCTGCTCTTTGCCCTTGCCGCCGTGCCGGCCTTTGGCAGCGTCCTTTTGACCGGGCTGGAGCGCGGCGCGGAAGACGCCCGCGAGGCGGGGAAACATGCCCTGGACATTGTCGGCGCCCTGGCCCAGGCCCAGCGCGAGATCACGGCCGATACCGAAACCCTGCTCTCCACCCTGGCCCATGCCGGAAATCTGGACTGCGCCTCCGAAAGCCTGCACAGCTTTCTGGGCAGCCTGCATCAGGGGCACCCGGCCTTCGCCCATATCTTCATCGCGGAAAGAAGCGGGACGGTGATTACCTCCAGGTCCGGAAACACGGAACGCATCACGATTGAGGACCGGGTCTACTTTCTGGAGGCCCTGGAGGGGGAATCCCTGATTCCGGGATCGGTGACGGTGTCCCGCATTGACCAGCGGCCCACCTTCCACTTCGGCTATCCCGCCGTCTGCGCCGACGGCCTGCAGGCGGTCCTGGGCCTGGGCATCCAGTTCAGCTATTACGACGACATCCTGCACTCCCTGCGGCTGACGCCAGACATGGATATCTACCTTGCCGACATGGACGGCCGGGCCATTTTCGCGCGCGCGGACGGCCGCGTCGCCTTCGAAATTCCCCAGGAGGTCCTCGCCCCGCTGCGGAACGCTTCCGCCTCTTCCGGGACCCTCACCCTGGGGAAGCGCCTGATCGCCTTTGAGCGGCTCTCCCTGCCCGGCCGCTCCGCCCCCTACATGCAGGCTGTTCTGGTCGCTCCGGAGTCCTCTCTGCGCGCCGGGGACGGGGATCTTGTCCGTCGGACCGTCGTTTTTCTGCTCATCGCCCTGGCCGGAATGATCGGGCTTACGGCCATTCTGGCGCGCGTGGTCATCCTGCCCTCCATCAGCCAGTTGCTGGCGGCGGCGCGCCGCTTCGGACAGGGGGAATATGAAAACAAGGTCAGCCTGTCCCGTTCCTGCCTGGAATTTACAGCCTTGGCCGATTCTCTGAACACCATGGCCGATGCCCTGGACAAACGGGAAAAGGAACTCCTGGCCGCCCGGGAATACGCCGAGATCGCCGACAGAAACAAAAGCGAATTCCTGGCCAATATCAGCCACGAAGTGCGCACGCCCATGAACGCCATTATCGGCATGGCCTATCTCGCCCTAAAGGAGGATCTCAGCCCGCAGCAGCGGGAGTATCTGCAGAAAATCCACGCCTCCGGGAGCAGCCTCCTGCACATCATCAACGACATTCTGGAACTTTCCCGCCTGGACGCCGGAAAGCTCTGCGTGAAGAACATCCGTTTTGATCTTCCGGCAAGCCTGAAGGCCCTGCACGACCGCTACGCCCCCCTGGCCCGGGAGAAGGGACTGACCTTGCTCTTTCAGATTTCCCCCGACACTCCCGGCCACGTCAGCGGCGACCCCGTGCGTCTGGAGCAGATCCTGGCCAATGTCCTGGACAACGCCCTGCATTTCACCGCCCGGGGATCTGTCAGCCTGACCTGTTCCCGGCTGGACGGGGCCGGGGAGGAAAAGGTCACCCTCCGGCTGGATGTGGCCAATAGCGGAGAGGCCATTCCCCCGAGCCAGCTCGCCAGCCTGCGGGAAATTTTCGCCGGAGGGAGCGACACCTTGCCGGAAAGCCTGTCCGGGACCACCAGCAAGGGTTTCGGCCTGGCCCTTTCCAACCGGCTGCTCCGCCTGATGGGGGGTAGGATGGAGGTGCAGAGCGAACCGGGCCGGGAAGTCGTCTTCAGCCTGTTCCTGCCTCTGGCCCTTCAAGGCCGGGAGCGGGGGCGCACCCAGGTCCTCCTGCGCGGGGTCCGCGTCCTGGCCCTGGACGCCAACGCGAACGATCTGGCCGGAACGGACGCCTTCCTGCGGCAGTTCGGGATGGAGGTGACCCGCGGCGAGAATCCCCAGAATGCCCCGGACATCCTCGCCCGGGCCGATGCGGAAGGCCGGCCCTTTGATCTGGTGGTTCTGGCCTGGAACATGGCCGCCGCGGACCCTCTGGAGATCGTCCGCCGGATCAAGGCCCCCCGGGTCCTGTCCCGCGCGCCCCGCGTGATCATGCTTTCCCCCTATACCTGGGGCCGGGCCGACGTCCTGGCGGAATACGCCGATGTGGACGCCTTCCTGCATAAGCCCGTCAACGGCTCCATGCTTCTGGACACTCTGATGACGCTCTTCCGCTCGCGGACGGAAGAGTTTCCCCCTGTTGCGGAAGCGGAGATCCCGGCGCCGCTCGAAGCCGGCCGGGAAAGTCTGGAGGGGATGCGGGTCCTGGTGGTGGAGGACAACGAGATCAACCAGCAGATCGCGGAGGAAATCCTGGTTTCCGCCGGGGTTCTGGTCACCCTGGCCGGCGACGGCGAGGCCGCTCTGGCCCTGTTTGACGCGGCCGCGGCGGCGCCGCCCTTTCATCTGGTGCTCATGGATGTCCAGATGCCAGTCATGGACGGCTTTGAAGCCGCGCGGCGGTTGCGCGCCCTGGCCGCCCCCTGGGCTGCGGATCTGCCGATAATCGCCATGACGGCCCACCAGCGCGACGAGGAAATCGCCCGCATTCTGGACGCCGGCATGGACGAGCATCTGGCCAAACCCATTGCCGTGGATTCCCTTTTTCCGGCCCTGCGGCGCTGGCGTCCCCCGCCTCCCCTGACTGACCCCGCGCGCGTCGCCGCCCTGCGCGCCCTGCATACCGCGCTTGCGCGCCAGGACGTCCCTGTCCGGGACAAGGACGCGGCCGATCTTCTGGAAACCTGCCTTTTCCCCGGCAGGGCCGCCCGCCTGCTGGCCCTGATCCGCGCGGGCCGTTTCCCCGAGGCCGCCTCCCTGCTGAAATCCGCGGATACGACCCTGAAATTCCTGAAGGAAGGCGGGGCATGATTTTTAGCCGATCCTTCCGCAGCATCCTGTATGTCATGGTTTTTCTGGCCATGCTGCCCCCCCTGGCCCTGGCCCTCTATTCGGGTCTGGAAAGCCGATCCCGGGCCATGGCGGAAGCCGAGGAGCAAGGAAGCGATCTTCTGGACAAGATTGCCGAGCAGTACGCCCTGCTGACCGGGTCCGCCCGCATCCTGCTGCTGACTCTGGGACGGCTGGATTCCCTGCGGGGAGAGGACGCGACGCAAACCACCCTGCTGCTGCGGAATCTGCTCAAGCGGCACAGCGTCTACGCCAATCTGCTGCTCATTGACGGCCAGGGCAGGGTAATCGCCTCGGCCCGGCCCATGGCCCGGACAGAGCGCCTTGACGATACCCCCTATTTCCAGGAAGTGATGCGCTCCCGCGCCTTTACCGCGGGCGGGCTCCACCCGGATCCGGTGACGGGGGAAACCATCCTGTCCTATTTTCTGCCTGTCCCGGACGCCTCCTCGGACAGAATCCAGCGCTGTCTCATGGTTTCCGTGAAGCCGGAAGCCGGCATCCGGAGCTTTTCGGAGAGCGGTCTGGCGGAACACGCCCGGATCTACGCCCGGAGCGAAAACGGCCGGATGGTCTATGCCTGGCCGCCCGATCCCTCCGAGGCGGAAAAGGCCGTGGAGGCGGAAGCCTGGCGGAAAATTTCCAGGACGGACGACCTGTCCGGAACGCTCCATCCGGAGGGCGGGGAATATCTGTTGCAGTACCGGCGGCTGAGCGTTCCCGATCTGCGGGAACCCGCCCTGACCCTGGAACTCCTGATCCTCAAGGCCGGAGCCTTTGCCGCCTCCGATGCCCTCCTGGCCCGCCGCCTGCTCTTTCTGGGCCTGACCGCGGCCTTGAGTTTCTGCCTGGCCTTTTTCCTGGGCAACAGGGTTCTGCTCCGGCCGGTGAGCCTGCTGGCGGAGGCGGCCCGCTCCCTGGCCGGAGGAAATCTGGCCGCGCGGTCCTCCTTCCGGGGCTTCAGGGGTGAAATGGGGCTTCTGGCCAAGGCTTTTGACGAAATGGCCGCCTCCCTGGAGGCCCGCAGCCGGGAACTGGTCAAGGCCACCCTGGCGGCGGACGCGGCCAGCAAGGCCAAAAGCGGATTCCTCTCCAACATTAGCCATGAGATCCGCACGCCCGTGAACGCGGTTATCGGCATGGCCTATCTGGCCCTGAAGACCGATCCCCCCCCCAGGCTGCACTCCTACGTCTCGAAAATCTACGGAGCGGCCAACACCCTCCTGGGGGTCATCAACGACATCCTCGACTTCTCCGAAATAGAGGCCGGGCAGTTGAACCTGGAACGCCTGGAATTCAGGCTGGAGGATCTCCTGGACAACATCGCCGCCCTGATCAGCCAGCAGGCGGAGGAAAAAGGGCTGGAAGTCCTCTTCGGCTCGGACGCCAATGTGCCCGCCTCCCTGGTGGGCGACCCCCTGCGCCTGGGACAGATCCTGGCCAAGCTGCTCAGCAATGCCGTAAAATTTACGGAAAAAGGGGAAATCCTGATCTCCTGCACCCTGGATGCCGTGCTGGGGGAATCCATCCGCCTGCGTTTCATGGTCAAGGACACCGGCATCGGCATGACTCAGGAGCAGCAGGGAAAACTCTTCACCGCCTTTACCCAGGCCGACGGCTCCATCACCCGCCGCTTCGGGGGCACCGGCCTGGGATTGACCATCACCAAGCGCCTTCTGGATCTCATGGGCGGTTCCATCCAGATTGCCAGCGAACAGGACAGGGGCACCACCGTCATCTTCACGGTCCCCTTCGGCCTGCCCCCCCTCAACCGCGAAGAAGGGGAGCAGGATCGCCGCTGGGTATCCGCCCGCATCCTGGTGGTGGACGGCAACGAATCGAACCGGAACCTCCTGCGGGGCATTCTGGCCAACATCCGTTTTCAGGCCGATTGCGCCGCTTCTCCCTCCGAGGCCTTTGCCCTGCTAAGGCAGGCGGACGCCGCCCAAAACCCCTACCGCATTGTGCTCATGGACTGGAGAATGCCCGAGATGGACGGCATTGAGGCCACCTACCGCCTGTTCTCGGAGGTCCCCCTGCGCTGCAGGCCCGCCGCGCTCATCGTTACGGACGCGGGCCTTTCGGAGATCGAGCCGCAGGCGAAAAAGGCCGGGGCGGACGGGGTGCTGTACAGGCCGCTGAACAAGTCCATTCTTTTCGACGCCCTGGCGGAGATCCTGCAGGGCGAAAGCCGCATCCTGCCCCTCGCGGCCGCAGCTCCCCGCAAGGACGACGCCTCTCCCTCCCTGGGAGGACTCTCCCTCCTCCTGGTGGAGGACAACCCCATCAACCAGCAGGTGGCCAGGGAACTGCTTCAGGGCGCGGGCGCCGTTGTGACCGTCGCCGACAACGGCCGCCTGGCCGTGGAGATTATCCGGGCGACCTCGGGCATTCCTCCCTTCGATCTGGTGCTCATGGATCTGCAGATGCCGGAAATGGACGGCTTTGAAGCCACCAGGATCATCCGGAGCTACGACATCTACGACACCATGCCCATTGTGGCCATGACCGCGCACGCCATGCTGGAGGACCGGCAGAAATGCCTGGATGCGGGCATGAACGATCATATCGCCAAGCCCGTGGAGGTCGACAAGTTTTTCGCCACCCTGCTGCGCTGGGTGCGTCCCCTTTCCCCGCGCATCACTCTGGGCAGGCGCCCCGCCGCGCCGAAGGAAGACCAGGCCGGGGTTTCCCTTCCCGCCAGCGCCAGAGAAGGCGCCCTGCACCTGCCCGGCCTGGACACGGAAAAGGCCCTGGCCCGCCTTGGCAACAACGAGCGTCTCTTTATCAAGCTCCTCCGGCAGTTCCTTGATTACCACGGCGGCACGGAAGCCGATTTTTACGCGGCCCTGGAAGCGGGCGACGAGGTCGGCGCCCAGCGCGTCGCCCATACCCTCAAGGGCGTTGCCGCGGCCATCGGCGCCACCGCTCTCTCCGGCGAGGCCGCCCTCCTGGAAATCTCCTTCCAGGAAACCAACCGGGAGAAGACCCGCGCCCTGGCCCTCTCCTGCTTCAATTCCCTGCGCCGGATCCAGGCCCTGCTCAAGGAGGCCTTCGCTGAAACGGAGCCGGAAAAGCAGCCCCCCAAAGCCCGCGCCGCGGAGCTTTCCGCCGGGGAAAAGGCCCGCCTGACGGAATTTCTGGATGCCCTGGCTGTCTACCTCAAGGACTCCGACGCCGATGCCGTCCCCTTTGCCGCCGCCAAGCGGGACTCACTCTCCTCCCTTCTCCCCGCTGAGGCCCTGGAAAACCTCCTGCAGCAGATCGGCCGTTTCGATTTCGACGCCGCCCTGGAAAGCGTGGAAAAACTGCGCCCGGGCGCGGCCTCTTCCTGAGAGGGCGGAGCCTCAAATTGTTTTCGCCCCTTTCCCCCGCTCCGGCGGATTGCGGCCCGGACAGCCGGGGAATTTCCTTTTTGACAAGCCACCGCGCCTGGGATAGAAAACTTTTTTTCCTTTTGCCGGTTGAGGACGCCTTCATGGATACCACCCCGCGCGCCATCCGCTCCGTCAAGGGCTTCGCCGATCTTTTCGAGCCCTGGAGCGCCCTTTTCACCCGCATGGAGGATACCGCCCGCCGCGTCTTCGGTGCTTACGGCTACCGGGAACTGCGCCTGCCCCTGCTGGAATATGCCGATCTCTTTTCCCGGGCCATCGGCGCGGAAACGGACGTGGTGCAAAAGGAGATGTTCACCTTTCCCGACCGCGGGGGACGCCTCGTAACCTTGCGGCCCGAGGCCACGGCCGGGATCATGCGCGCCTGCATCGAAAACGGCCTCTGCGGCCGGGAAAGCCTGTCCAGGATCTTCACCTGCGGCCCCATGTTCCGCTATGAGCGGCCGCAGAAAGGGCGCATGCGCCAGTTCCACCAGATCGACTGCGAATGCCTCGGCCTGGTGGAGCCCCAGGCGGACGCCGAAATCCTCCTCATGCTCCTGCACTTTCTGCGGGAACTGGGCATCCGGGATTTGGTCCTGGATCTCAACACTCTGGGCTGCCGCCTTTGCCGCCCTGCCTATGGCCGCGCCCTGACCGCCTTTCTGCTGACCCTTTCCCCCGAAGATCTGTGCGAGAACTGCCGCCGCCGGGCGCGGACCAATCCTCTGCGGGTTCTTGACTGCAAGGAAGCCGCCTGTCAGGCCCTGCTGCGGGACGCCCCGCTCCTTCCTGATCATGTCTGCCCGGACTGCGCCGATCACTTCGCGGCCGTCCGCGCCCTGCTGGAGAATCAGGGCGTGGCCTGCAACCTGAACCCCCGTCTGGTGCGCGGCCTGGACTACTACAACCGCACCGCCTTTGAGCTGATCTCCTCCGCCATCGGGGCCCAGGGCGCCGTGGCCGGCGGCGGCCGCTATGACGGCCTTCTGGCCCAGCTAGGGGGGCCGGATCTTCCCGGCATAGGTTTTGCCTGCGGCATGGAACGCCTGGCCCTGCTCATGGACGAAGCCGGCCGGAACAGGCCGGACTTTTTCATCGCCGCCCCAAGGGCGGCCGGAACCGCTCTGGAGCTGGCCCAGGTTCTCCGGGAGGCGGGCCTTTGCGGGGAGGCGGCCTTCAGCGCCGGAAGCCTGAAAAGCCAGATGCGCCAAGCCTCCCGCAGCCGCGCCCGCTTCTGTCTGATCCTCGGCGAGGAGGAACTGGCCCAGGGAACAGTGACCATCAGGGATATGGACAAGGCCACGCAGCATCCCCTGTCCCGGACGGACCTGCCCGCCTGGGCGGCGGAACGGCTGGTCTGAAACCGACGCCGTCAGGAATCTCCCATGAACGCATCCTCCCAGCCGCAAGACTTGCAACAGGAACACCTGCGCTTTCTCGAACCTTTGGGGGCCTTCAGCCGCACCCATTCCTGCGGGGAACTCGGCCCCGCCGACCTGGGGCGGGACGTGCGCCTCTGCGGCTGGGTGCAGTTCCGCCGGGACCACGGCGGGCTGATCTTCGTGGACCTCCGGGACAGGGAGGGCCTGACCCAGGTGGTCTTCAGCCCAGAGGTCTCCCCCGCCGCCCACGAGACGGCCCACATCCTGCGCCTGGAATATGTGCTCGCCGTGGAGGGCCGCGTCCGCTCGCGGCCCGAAGGCATGGCCAATCCCCAGATGCCCACGGGGGAAATTGAGGTGGTGGCGCGGTCCTGGAAGCTGCTGAACATTTCCCGGACGCCCCCCTTTCCTGTGGAAGACCGGGTGGACCCCGGCGAGAATCTGCGCCTGGAATACCGCTATCTGGACCTGCGCCGGCCGCGCATGATCAGGAATCTGCTCCTGCGCCACAAGGTGACGCAGTCTGTCCGCCGCTATCTGGATGAAGCCGGCTTCCTGGAGGTGGAAACTCCTGTTCTGACCAGATCCACCCCTGAAGGGGCGCGGGATTTCCTGGTTCCCAGCCGCCTGAATCCGGGGGAGTTCTACGCCCTGCCGCAGTCCCCCCAGCTCTTCAAGCAGCTGCTGATGGTGGCCGGCCTGGACCGCTACTTCCAGGTGGCCCGCTGCTTCCGCGACGAGGACCTCCGGGCCGACCGCCAGCCCGAATTCACCCAGGTGGACATAGAGATGTCCTTTGTGGACGAGAACGCGGTCATGACCATGGCCGAGGGCCTCATGGCCCGCGTTTTCGCGGACGTCCTTAGCCTGGAGATTCCCCGCCCCTTCCCCCGCATGTCCCATGCCCGGGCCCTGGCCGATTACGGCCTGGACAAGCCCGATATCCGTTTTGATCTGCGTCTCAGGGATGTGACCGGCCTGGTGCGCGATTCCGGATTCCGCCTCTTCGCCTCGGCCCCCCTGGTGAAGGCCCTGCGCCTGCCCGGCGGCGAAAGCCTGAGCCGCAAGGAAATCGACGAGTTCACGGATTTCGTGAAGATCTACGGCGCCCAGGGGCTGGCCTGGATCAAGATCCGCCGGGACCAGGGCGAAGCGGAATGGCAGTCCCCCATCGCCAAGTTCCTTTCCCCGGAGGAACGCGCCCGCCTCGGCGGCGATCTGGGTCTTGTGCCCGGAGACATCGTCTTCTTCCAGGCCGGGGAGCCGGGCGTGGTCAACCCGGCTCTGGGCAACCTGCGCCTCAAGCTGGGGGAGCGCCTGAACCTTATTCCCCCTTCCGCCCATGCCTTCCTCTGGGTGACGGATTTCCCCCTGCTGGAATACAGCGAGGAGGAAAAACGCTTTGTGGCCGCGCATCATCCCTTTACCTCCCCCCAGGGAGACGGTTTGGAAAAGGACCCTGCCGGCGCCCTGGCCCGCGCCTATGATCTGGTTCTCAACGGCAACGAGGTGGGCGGCGGTTCCCTGCGCAACCACACCCTCAGCCTGCAGGAGCGGATGTTTTCGGCTCTGGGCTTTTCCCGGGAAGAGGCGCGGGCCCGGTTCGGCTTTCTCCTGCGCGCTCTGGAACTGGGGGCCCCGCCTCACGGCGGCATCGCCCTCGGCCTGGACCGCCTGGTCATGCTCCTGGCCGGGGCCTCCTCCATCCGGGACGTTATCGCCTTTCCCAAGACGCAGAAGGGGTTTTGCCTCATGACCGAGGCGCCCGCGGGGGTTTCCGGCCGCCAGTTGCGCGAACTCGGCCTGCGGCTCCGGGAAAAGGATCCAGGATAGCGGCTTTGCCTTTCCTCTCACCTCTTATCAGGAGTCCGCATCATGAAAAGCGTTCCCTTTGCCAAACGGTTTCTTTTCCTCCTCGTTCTGGCGGCGGCCCTCGCCTTCCCGGCCTTCGGCTCCTCCCCGGCCCGGGCGGATCAATTCGTCACCCTCGGCACGGGCGGCATTTCTGGCGTTTACTACCCCGTGGGCGGCGCCATCTGCCGTCTGGTGAACAAGGACCGCAAAACCCACGGCATCCGCTGCACGGTGGAAAGCACCGGGGCCTCCGTATATAACGTCAACGCCATCCGCATCGGCGATCTCGACATGGGCATCGTTCAGGGCGACACCCAGCACTATGCCGCCACCGGCACGGGTTCCGAGCAGTTCGCCAAGGCCGGTCCGGACCCCAAACTGCGCGCCCTGTTTTCCCTGCACGCCGAGGCCTTCACCCTGGTGGCCCGCGATGACTCCGGGATCAAGGTTTTCACGGATCTTGCGGGCAAACGGGTCAATGTGGGCGATCCCGGCTCCGGCAACCGCAGCACCATGGAGCTGCTGATGAAGGAATACAACTGGACGGACGCCACCTTCAGCCTGGCCGCGAACCTGAAGCCGGCGGAAATGGCCGGCGCGCTGTGCGACAACAAGATCGACGCCTATATCTATGTGGTGGGACACCCCAACGGGTCCATCAAGGAAGCCTCCACCACCTGCAAGTCCCATCTGGTGCCCGTGACCGGCGGAGAAGTGGACGCTTTCCTGAAGAAATACCCCTTCTATCCCGCGGCCGTCATCCCCGGCGGCATGTATACCGGCACCCCCGGAGACGTGCAGACCTTCGGGCCCCGCGCCACCGTGGTCACCAGCGCCGATCTGCCGGAAGAGGTCGCCTATCAGGTGGTCAAGGCGGTCTTCAGCAATCTGGAGGAGTTCAAAAAGCTCCATCCGGCTCTGGAGAGCCTGACTCCCAAGGAGATGCTCCTGGGCAATTCCGTGCCCTTCCATCCGGGCGCGGCGCGCTACTTCAAAGAAGCCGGCCTGATGTAAGGAGGCGTCTTCCCCGGGAAACGCGTGACCATGGGCATGGATTTCAGGCGTTCGCAACTGCTGACGCAGATACTGGAAAAGGAGACCGGGCGGCGGAAGCCCAGGGGGCTTGCCCATGCCGTCTGCCTTGCCGTTCCTCTGATCTGGGCCTTTTGGCAGCTCTGGGTCACCTCGCCGCTGCCCTTCGCCTTCAGTTTCGGAGTCTTCAACGACACCGCCGCCCGCTCACTGCACCTGGCCTTTGCCCTTTTTCTGGCCTTTGCGGGCTTTCCCCTCTTCCGGGGCGGCCCTTCCGAGCGGATCCCGTGGTATGACTGGCTGCTGGCCCTGGCCGCCGCCTTTTGCGCCGGCTACCTCTTTCTCTTTCAGGATCAGCTGGCCGAGCGGGCCGGCCGCCCCGAACCTCTGGACATCGTAGTGGCCTGCGCGGGCATGGTCCTTCTTCTGGAAGCCACGCGCCGGGTCATGGGCCTGCCCATGACCATCGTGGGCATTGTCGTCATCGTCTATGCCTTTGCCGGACCCTATGCCCCGGACCTCATCGCCCACAAGGGGGCGACCCTGTCCAGGGGCGCCTCCCAGTTCTGGATCACCTCGGAAGGGGTTTTCGGGGTCCCTCTGGGGGTTTCCACCAGCTTCGTCTTTGTCTACGTCCTTTTCGGGGCCATGCTGGAAGGCGCCGGGGCGGGCCGGTACCTGACCACCCTGGCCTTCGCCCTCCTCGGCCATTTCCGCGGCGGCCCGGCCAAGGCCGCTGTGGTGGCCTCCGGCCTGCACGGCCTGATTTCCGGTTCCTCCATCGCCAACGTCCTGACCTGCGGGCCGGTGACCATCATGCTGATGAAAAAGGTGGGCTTCTCCGCGGAAAAGGCCGGGGCCGTGGAGGTCGCGGCCGGCTCCAACGGGCAGATCATGCCCCCGGTCATGGGCGCCGCCGCCTTCCTGATGGTGGAATACATCAACATCTCCTATGCCGATCTCATCCGGCACGCCTTAGTCCCCGCCCTCCTGGCCTACGCCTCCCTGCTGTACATCGTGCACCTGGAAGCCTGCAAACTGGGGATGGAGGGGCTGCCCAGAAACAGCTCCCTGCGTCTCCAGTTTCTGGGCTGGGGAATCAGCATCGCCTTCCTGATCCTCTTCGTGGGGGCTCTCTATTACCTCACCGCCTGGATTCCCCTCCTCCTCGGCTCCCTGGCCTGGGCGCTCCTCCTGCCGCTGCTCATCTGCATCTATCTCGGCCTGCTCTATCTTTCCACCCGCTTTCCCGAACTGCCGGAAGAGGGGGACGAGGCCCTCATGCGCCTGCCCCGCGTGCTGCCCGTCCTCTGTTCCGGCCTGCACTTCCTGGCGCCCATCCTGACCCTGATCTGGTGCCTGCTGGTGCTGGAAATGTCCCCCGGGCTGGCGGCCTTCTACGCCTGCATGCTGCTCAGTTTCATTCTCCTGACCCAGTGGCCCCTCCTGGCCCTCATGCGCGGGGAGCCCGTCAAACCGGCCCTGATCAAGGGTTGCGCGCGCTTTTTCAGCAGCTACATCGCCGGGGCCAGGAACATGGTGGGCATCGGCCTGGCCACGGCCAGCGCCGGCATAGTGGTGGGATCCGTCAGCCTGACGGGCATCGGCCAGGTCCTGACCGGGGTTGTGGAAATCCTGTCCATGGGCTCACTTCCCCTGCTCCTCATCCTGACGGCCGTCTTCTGCCTGATCCTGGGCATGGGCCTGCCCACCACCGCCAACTACATCATCGTCTCCACCCTGCTGGCCCCGGTCATCTTCTCCCTGACCTCCGCCCAGGGCCTGGTTACGCCCCTGGTGGCCATCCATCTCTTCTGCCTCTATTTCGGGGTCATGGCCGACGCCACGCCTCCGGTGGCCCTGGCCGCCTTCGCCGCCTCGGGCATCTCAGGGGGCGACCCCCTGAAGACAGGGGTGCAGGGATTCCTCTACGAGATGCGCACGGCCATCCTGCCCTTCGTCTTTCTCTTCAGCCCGGAAATCCTGCTCATCAACATTGAGTCCCCTCTGCACCTGATCTGGGTCATCACCACCGCCGCCCTGGCCTGCATGGCCTTTGCCAGCGTCACCCAGCGCTACATGCTCACCCGCAACCGCCTCTGGGAAACCCTCTTCCTCGTCTGCGTCACCATCGCCCTCTTCCGCCCGGAACTCGTCCGCGACCGTTTCTTTCCCCCCTACGAGACCCTCCCCGCCGGCGAGGTCGTCCGGACCATCGAAACCCTCGCCCCCGGCGAGATCATGCGCCTGAAGATCGCCTCGGACAACGGCGGGAGCGTCAAGGAACGCTATATCGCCCTGCCCGTGCGGGCGGGAACGGCTAAGGAGCGCCTGGCCTTTGCGGGACTGACGGTGGATATGCAGGATACCGCGCTGCCGGTGACGAATATCGACATTGACAGCCACGCGGAAAAGATCGGCCTGCGCAGCAGCGAGGAACACCGGATCCTGGGCATTGAGGCGGCCCGGGAACAGCCGCCGAAATTCCTTTTCTCCCTCCCCGGCCTTCTGCTTCTGGCGATGGTCTTTTTTTCCCAGAAACGGCGCAAGGCCAGGGAAGATCGCTTCAAGACGGAAAAATCCACGGTCTTTCTCTGAAAACGCCGGGTTGTCGGGGCTGCGCCCCGAAGCGGGGGCATATCTTTTCCTTTGGAGGAAATCAGGGCGGGCTTATTCACCGTCTTTAAGCTGAACTTCCAGAGCCTTTTTCTATAACCATCGGATAATATAAGGATTATGTAGTTTCATGCCAAAATGTACCCATGTAAAATATAATTTTATTTCTTGACTTATCTTTTCGATATGATATTATCTAGCCATGTACATTGAATCAGTACCCAACCGCAATTC
>JAISNZ010000022.1 GCA_031275955.1 Desulfovibrio sp.
TTTGGTGATCGGGGCATTCCCGCTTGTAGCCATGCGTATGATATTGGCCACGGACCCCAAATAGATAGTGTTCACGGCCCTGGGTTTACCGTTTACCCTGGCCATTTCGCGGATATACCCTGAATCCGTAATCAGTTGTGTTCTGATTCCGTATCCGCAAACAGGGCGTATTCAATTTTCCTTGACCTCAGGGCGGGGCCATATATGTTCTATTGTTAACACACTCTTTTTTCTTAGCCCTCAGCCGGACAGCAATGAGGGCAAATGAACCCAAAACAGTTTGCCGCCCTATCCGGTAAAGATCCCTCCGTTTACGGAAAGCACCTGCCCGGTTATGTACGATGCCGCGGGCGAACAGAGAAAAGCGACCACTGCCGCGACTTCCTCCGGTTTGCCCATCCGGCCCAGAGGGATGCTGGAGCGGATTTTCTCCCCCGGCAGGCCGGCTGTCATTTCCGTTTCGATAAATCCGGGGGCCACGGCATTGACGAGAATATTGCGCTTCGCCACCTCCACGGCCAGGGAGCGTGTCGCTCCAATCAATCCAGCCTTGGCCGCGGAATAGTTCACCTGCCC
Organism: Desulfovibrio sp.; assembly: GCA_031275955.1. Lineage (GTDB taxonomy): Bacteria > Desulfobacterota > Desulfovibrionia > Desulfovibrionales > Desulfovibrionaceae > Frigididesulfovibrio. The sequence continues at coordinate 577 of JAISNZ010000022.1, forward strand.
GCCGACCCCCGTCTCTCCCGCTGTTGAGGCCATAACGACGATGCGGCCCTCCCTCCTTCTGAGCATGAAAGGCAGAACCAGCGACAAGACATGATAAAAGCCGTTGAGGTGGACATCCAGAACGCTTTGCCAGTCTCTTTCGCCCATCAGGGCAAAAATGCCGTCCCTGGCGAAGCCGGCATTGCTGACAACGGCATACGGCACCTTCTCCCGCAGCAACGGTTCAAGGGCTTCCTTGCAGGCAGCGGCGTCGGCCACGTCAAAGGGCAGCAGGACACAGGCCCCCCCCAGCGCCTCAATGTCTTCCCGCACGAGCCGCGCTCCCTCATGGTCGCTGCGATAGTTCAGCCAGACGGCAAAGCCGTCTTCGGCCAGACGCAGGGCGACAGCCCTGCCGATGCCTTTGGATCCGCCCGTGATCAATGCCGCTTTCTGCATGGAGGTCCTCAGACTGTCTTCTGTGGCGGGATGCGTGGCGGGACTCTACATGTCCCAATCGCAGGCTTTTCCCGAAGGGGTGCGCGGCAATGACTCGCCGAATCTCAGCGCTTTCGGCCGGGACGCCGGTTCAAGCTTCCCGGCTATCCAGATCTTCAGTTCCCTGGAAAGAGCGGCGTCGGGGACGAGTCCTGCCGCCGGAACAACAAAGGCCTTCAGGCGGGCGCCTTCATCCGGACGCATCAGCCGCACCGCGCAATCGGCCACCTTGGGATGGGTGCGCAAAAGATCGGCTATGCGCAGGGGAAAGACATTTATCCCCCCGACCTGCACGGCATAGTCCCTGCGCCGCAAAGGAACGAACCGGCGTTCGTCCTCCCAGGCGACTTCGTCCGAGAGCCGCAGAAAAAAACCCGACTTTCGCCGTATTCCCCACTCGCTCTCCTCCGGGAGGCAAGATTCGCCGCCAGCGGAAGCCGCCGGCTCCCGCCGCCAGTGGGGAAGCAGTGAATACCATCCCCGGCATTGACGGCGGATGCCGATTGCGCCGCCTTCCGAGGAGCCGAAAATTTCCGTCATGCCTTCCAGAAGTGCCCTGCCCGGCGGCGGCGAACAAAGGGCTTCGATGACCTCCGGCGGACAGGGAGCGGCCGAGGTGACGCCCTGCAGATCCGGCGGACAGGACAGGGCAAAGTTGCCGGAGCACATGCTCAGAAAGGATTGCCAGAATACCGGGAAAGCCAGAACAAGATCCCCCTGCCGGAGCGTGCGGAAAAATTTTGCCGAAGGCAGCGGGGGCAGGTGCAGGGAAGGGGGAAGGCCCAAGGCCCTGGGCAGCAACAGGGCAAAGACAAACCCGAAGGAATGATGCACGGGCATAACGGAGATGATCCGCCGCCTGCCGGCGAAAAAAGGAGCGAGGGAGCGAACCTCTTCTTCCAGTTCGATAAAGGAATGCCTGCAGGGACACGGGACCCCCGTGCTGCCGGACGTCGTGAAATGCACCGCCTGGGAAGACTGTCTCCGCAGGCGGCGCAGGATCTCGCCCGCCTGTTCTTCAAGCGATCCCATGCCCTGCAATGCCTCCAGCGCCGCGGGTTCCAGGCCGAAAAAACGGGTCGCGTCAAGCGCGAGCTTGTGCCGCAGCCGCACAAACGCATCCTCCGCTTCAGCGCTTCCGGGGGGAAAAGTTCTTTTCCCGTTGGAAAACATGCTGTTCAAGATGCAGGCGACAGAATCCGTATTCCAGAAGTCAGGCATGGAAGATTACTCCGCCTTTTCTGGTCTGGACGCAACTGACGGTTCCCTGCGGCCCGAGGGAGAGACACAGGGAATCCGGAGGCTCCGGCGCATCCGGGGAGGGTTCACTGTTGGGAGCCAGGGAGACGGCGATATCAAAGGCCTGGGCGATGGGGATCCTCCCGTATATCCTGTGCAGCGATCGCGCTCCTGAAAAGTCTTTCCCGGAAGAAGCCGCGCCGGACAGAAAGATCCGGGGCTGTTCCTCGTCAGCGCTTGCGGAGCGCAGCACTTCGCCGGGCGGCCTGCGATCCAGGGTCAGGCGAACAATCCCGCCTCGTCCTTCCGGCCCTCGCGCAAGACAGAAGAAAGCCGCGCCTTCCCCAAGCGGCACCGAGGCGGAAAAGTCCCCGCCCGGATTTTTCCGCTTGCGCAACTGTCCCGCAATTCGCGCCAAAAGCGGCGTATGTTCGTCCACAGCGCCGAAAAGAACCCGGTCAACCCGTTCTTCGTCCAGCCACTGCCAGGCGGTTGCAAGCCCCGCGGCCACCGGAGCGTCCAACTGGCAAAAGGTGGCGCAGGGTCCCGCAATGCCCAGCTTCGCCGCAAGGGAAGCGGCGGGGATATTCTGCACTGAATGGGAAAAAGAAAGGGGAGAGGCCATGCGCTCGCCATGGAGGAGAAGGGAATCCAAAAAGTCAAAGGTCGGCGCGGCAGGGCCATAGCCTGAGGACAGGACAACGCCGGTCCGCCCGTTCCCCTCCGTCAGGCCGGCCCCGGCGTCTTGCAGCGCCTGCGCCGCGCAGAGCAAGGCCATCCGCGTGAAATGGTCCATTTGCCGCAGGCTGCGCGCCGGGAAAATCTCTTTCAGTTTCGAGGTATCGGCAACAGCCCCCCGTCCGCACTCCTTGCCCTCCATGAGCGCGGCAGGATGTTTTTCCCCGCCGTCGCCCGCACATTCAAGAGGCCGGCACAGAAGCGCCCTTGCCCGCAAATCTTCCAGCCGGGGGCCGAAGCTGCCCAGACAGGCCATTCCCTGGACGGCAAGGATCATACGTCTCCCCTTGCGATGATGAGGACGGAATTGTTTCCGCCAAAGGCCAGGGATTGGGAAAGGGCCATCCTCCCCCGTACCGGCGTGGATCTGCTGACCGGAGCCGTCCCTATGGCCGGATCGGCCTCCGAAAACCGCGGGCTGGGAGGAATTTCTCCCGCCTTGAGGTGTTCCAGGGTAAAAATCGCTTCCATTGCGCCTGCAGCGCCAAGCGTATGTCCGGTAAGGCCCTTGGTGGCGACAAAGGGTATGGACGGACAGCAGCGGCGGAAAAAAGCGCCTTCCGCGGCGTCGTTGGTTTCCGTTGCCGTGCCGTGCGCGTTAATGAAGGCGATGTCCTTCCAGCTTGCTCGCGCCTGCGCGAATGCCTGGCGCACGGCGAGGAGGAGTCCGCGCCCTTCCGGGTGGGGCGCCGTCAGGTGATAGGCATCGGTGCATGTGCCGTAGCCGGCGAGAAAGGCACGGGCGGAAACCTTGCGGGCGCGACGGGAGCTTTCTGATTCCAGCACGAGGAATCCCGCCCCCTCGCCGAGGGTCAGGCCGCTGCGCCGGGCGTCAAAGGGGCGGCACGGATCAGGGGAAGGAAGGCGTAAGGCGCTGAAACCGGCATAGGAAATGGGAGAAAGGGCATCCGCGCCGCCGGCAAGAACGGCATCGCAAATGCCGGAGCGAATCCAGGCGGCGCCGAGGCCGAGGGCGTCCGCGCCGGAAGAACAGGCGTTCGTCACCGTCTGCACCGGGCCGGGACAGCGGAGAAGATGTCCCA
>JAISNZ010000026.1 GCA_031275955.1 Desulfovibrio sp.
GCGGCCGGATCCGGTACGACTATCTGGCGGATTACGGATTCACCGGCGACAGGGAGGCCATTACCCTTTCCCTTGCCGACACGGACGGGGATACCGTTGCCCGGACCCTGACCTTTACCCTGCAGGACTCTGTGCCAGCCGCCGTCTTCAACCTGGATGAAGCGGGGCTGACCTTCGGCAGCCAGGCGGCAGGGCACGGCAATGCCGGCGACTATGCCGCCCTTTCCGGGACGGCCCTGGCTCCGGGCGCCACAGGCATTGTCTGGGATCTGGCCCATATGCCGGCGGTGAAGGCGGACGGCAACCTGGACGGAAAATACGCCGCGGTCGTCTGGAAGCAGAACGGCAACGTCCTGGAAGGCTATGCCGACGGGCAACTGGCGCTGTCGGTCAGGCCCGAGTTCACGGGCGGGCAGTTCAGCGGCAATCTGGAAAGCGTTCTCTACCGTCCTCTGCAGCACGGCGCTCCCGGAACGGGCACGGACAGCGTTCTGGGCCTGGATCTGCCCTTCCAGCAGACAGCGGCCGGCGGCAAAGTGGACAGCGTCGTCCGGATCAACGTCACGGACGATACCCCGGGCAAGGGAGGCGGAAGCGGCGGAAGTAACGCTCCGGAAGAGCTGACCATCATGGAAGCCAGGGCTGCCCAGGCGGATGTCTATCTGGTCCTGGACGTTTCCGGCAGCATCAGCGCCTCGCAGATGACGCAGCAGGTGAACGCCGTCAGGACCATGGCCCAGGCCTATATCGACAACGGCATAGACGCCAGGTTCAGCATCGTCACCTTCGGGTCGGGCGCTTCCATCCCCTATTCGCACATCACGGCGGAGAAAGTCCTGGCATCCATCAAGACCAGCGCGGACATCAGCTACAACCGGGGAGAGACCCACTACAGCGAGGGCATAGACGCCCTGAAGCTGGCGATGTCCTTCGACGTGCGCAATCCCCTGCATGATTCCAAAACCGTGTATTTTATCTCGGACGGCGCGCCGACCGGCGGCTACTGGGATAAAACGCAGAAAAACGAATGGCAGGATTTCTGCAACAGGCACGACTTCGAGGTCTACGCCCTGGGCGTCGGCTCGGGAGTGAGCAGTTCCGCTTCCAAGGCCGCTCTGGCCACTGTGGCCAAAGGCGATGCAAGCCACGTGCTTTCCGTCTCCGACTATGACGCCCTGGGCAAGATCCTGTCCGGGCTGGTGCCGAAATCCACGGAAAACATCTTCCGGGTGCTGGGCTCCGCGGACGCGGCGGAAGTGGCGGATGTGACCATCAACGGCAAAATCCACCACTTGAGCAAGACGGACGGGGATGGCCTGCGCCACACGGGACCGATCAGCCTGCCCAACGGCAGCGTCATCGACTTCTTTGAAGACGGCAGATACGTCCTGCGCACGGAAAACATCAGCAAGGACTTCAGCGCCGACATCAAGTTCACCATCCGGGACGCGGACGGCGATACCTACGTTACGGACGGCATGACCCTGCTGATCCGGGACGCCGGTCCGGCGGCCTATGACAACGTCAGCCATATGGACAGGCTGGTTTCCTACCCGGCCGCGGAGCTGCTGGGGAACTTCAATGCCGATAGCGTAAGCAACGCCTATGTCAGGGAAGGCTGGGTGTCGACGCTGAATGTCACCCGCGCCGTCAGCATCCCCTCGCATCTGAGGCTGCTGAACTTCAAGGACAGCCTTGTTCAGCGCGTGGAGAACGAATACGGCGTGCGCCTGAACAGCGGCGATTATGTCAACAACGGCACCGGCCTCAAGCTGGTGGCGGCAGCCAGGACCGCGGCCGAGATCTCGACCATGGCCCCCCTTGAGGCGATTGAGGCGATTGTCACCGCCGCGCGCGGCACCATCGCGACTGCCGGCAACGGCAACAAGGAGATGGCCCTGGCCGCGCATGAAATCGTTTCCCGCGGCGGGGAAATCCTGATCACCTGGGCCCTGACGGGCTACACTTCCAACAACGGCACCGAACGCGACGGCTGCGTCTTCCTCCTTCTGGACGAAAACGACGCCGTCGTCTCCAAAAGCGTGTACATCTTCCCCACGCAGGGCATCAGTTCGCAGCCCACCACCCTCGCCAGCAAGACCGCCACGGGTTTCCTGTCCCTTGATATTCCCGATACGGGCATCGAGCAGACCTACAAGGTGGTCTTCGGCAGTTTTGACGGCGGCACGGCGACTTCCAGATACGACAGCACCATGTATGTGGATTCGGTCATCCAGCTCAACAATCCCGCCTTCGCCGGCGCGGCGCACACGGGCAACATGATCACGGACAGGGGAGCGGACGGCCTGACGGACGAGGCCTGGGACGGCGCCCTGGTGGGGGAGGTCACCTACAACGGCATAACTTACCGTTTCAGCTCCGGGCAGAGCGTGATCAGCGTCGCCACGCCTGAAGGCACCCTCTATGTCGGCAGAAAAGGCGACTATCTGTTCAAACCCTCCGCCGCGGACGGCAGCTTCTCCGGCGATCAGTTCTCCTACAAGCTGGTTGACCGGGACGGCGACTGGTCCGAGGCGGCCACGGTCCGCCTGGCCGCCAAGGGCGAAGCCTCGTCAGGACCCCTGGCCTATGACGATGCGGCCCATACGCAAGGCAACGCCCTTGTCGGCAACGTCCTGAACGATCCCGGCATGGGCGGCAGCGCCGACTTCGTGTCCGAAGCCGCGCTGGTTACGGCCGTCCTCTACAACGGCCGCCAATACAACCTCGGCTCCTCCGCCTCGCTGAACATCACCACCGCCGACGGCGGCACCCTGCATGTGGAGAAAGGCGGCGCTTACTCCTATACCCCCGCCTCCGGGAAGTCCCTGGCGGGAGTGAACGACCGGTTCGAATACATCGTGAGCGACGGCGGCAAAACCTCCACCGCCGCGGTGCACCTGTACAGCGACGACATGCGCGTGGCCGGCACCGTCGGCGACGACCTCAGCGATCAAAGCGGCGCGGTCCTGCCTGTCATGGTCAGCGCCGGCGCCGGCAACGATCTGGCCATAGCCGGTTCCGGGGACGCCATTCTTGACGGCGGCGCGGGCAATGACGTGCTGACCGCGGGCAGCCTTTCGGGCGGCGCGGCGGAAGCCGTCCGCATCGATCTGCTTGCCGACGGAACAATCAGCGCCCAGGACGCCCTGACCATCGCCGGGAAGCTTGACGCCATGCCCGACGGGCTGGACGGCGATCACACCATGTACGGCGGGGCCGGCAATGACGCCCTCCTCGGCGGAGCCGGCAAGGATCTGCTTTACGGCGGCGCTGGCGACGATCTGATTTTCGGAGGCAAGGGCGGGGACGCCATTTACGGAGGCACCGGCGCCGACCTCCTGCTGGGCGGCGCCGGTAACGACACCCTTGAGGGCGGTTCCGGCAACGATATCCTCTTCGGCGGTTCCGGCAGCGACATATTCTCCTGGAGCGCGGCGGATCTGGGCCTGGGCGGCGCCGACACCATCCGGGACTTCAGCCTCGGCCAGGACAAGCTGCGCTTTGACGCCCTCTTCAGCGATCCGGACAAGATCACGCTGGATGACATTCTGGCCAAGCTGAATTCCAAGCAGTTGGACATTCAGGCGGATTCCGGAAATCTGGATCTGACGCTGAACGGCGGGACCGTCATTGAGATCCGTTCCCACAGCGGAAGCTTTGACGCCGGCGTGCTGACCTCTGCCAACGGATCGGATCAGGACAAGGCGCAGTTGCTGCTGCAACTGCTGACGCTGCAGAACTGACGCGCGGCGGAGGGCTTGAGGGGCTTTGCCCCCTCAAGCCCTCCGCCAGGGATGACGCTCACGCGTCCCGAAGAGCAGCCTTCGCGAAAGGAGCAAAAAAATCCCCGCTCGGATGAGCGGGGATTTTTTTGCGGGCAGTTTTCCCGGGAATCAATACATGCCGCCCATGCCGCCCATACCGCCCATGCCGCCGCCGCCCATGGCCGGGGCGTCCTTCTTGGGCTCGGGTTTTTCGACCACGGCGCATTCGGTGGTCAAAAGCAGAGAGGCCACGGAAGCGGCGTTCTGCAGGGCGATGCGCGAAACCTTCTTGGGATCGATGACGCCGGCCTTGAACAGATCTCCGTATTCGCCGGTGGCCGCGTCAAAGCCGAAACCGTCTTTGCCCTCGCGGACCTTTTCCACCACGATGGAACCCTCGTAGCCGGCGTTGATGGCGATCTGGCGCAGGGGGTCCTCAATGGCCCGGCGGACCAGGGCGACGCCCGCGGCTTCATCGTCATCAGCGGGCTTCACGGAATCCAGGCCGCCCGCGACGCGCAGGTAGGCAACGCCGCCGCCGGGGACAATGCCCTCTTCCACAGCCGCGCGGGTGGCGTTCAGGGCGTCTTCCACGCGGTCCTTCTTTTCCTTCATTTCCGTTTCCGTCGCGGCGCCCACCTGAATAACGGCCACGCCGCCCACAATCTTGGCCAGACGCTCCTGCAGCTTTTCCCGGTCGTAATCGGAGGTGGTCTCATCGATCTGGACGCGGATCTGCTTGACGCGGGCCTTGATGTTGTCGCTCTTGCCGGCTCCGTCCACCAGGGTGGTGTTGTCCTTGTCAATGACCACGCGCTTGGCGGTGCCGAGATCAGAGGAAGAGAGATTTTCCAGCTTGATGCCCATTTCCTCGGAAACCACCGTGCCGCCGGTAAGAATGGCGATGTCCTCCAGCATGGCCTTTCTGCGGTCACCGAAGCCGGGGGCCTTCACAGCCACGACCTGGAGGCTGCCGCGCAGTTTGTTGAGGACCAGGGTGGCCAGGGCTTCGCCGTCCACATCTTCGGCGATGATCAGCAGGGGCCGGCTCATCTTGACCACCTGCTCCAGAATGGGAAGCATTTCCTTCATGCTGGAGATTTTTTTCTCGTTGATCAGGATGAGGGGTTCATCCATTTCACACACCATCTTGTCGGGATTGGTGACAAAATAGGGGGAGAGATAGCCGCGGTCGAACTGCATGCCTTCCACCACTTCCAGAGTGGTTTCCAGGCCCTTGGCCTCCTCCACGGTGATGACCCCTTCCTTGCCGACCTTGCTCATGGCTTCGGCAATGATGTTGCCGATGGTGCTGTCCGAATTGGCGGAGATGGTGCCGACCTGGGCGATTTCCTTCTGATCGCGGGTGGGCTTGGCCAGGGCGTCCAGATCCTTCACCAGCTGGGCCACGGCCTTGTCAATGCCGCGTTTGATGGACATGGGATTGCGCCCGGCGGCCACGAGTTTGACCCCCGCCTTGTAAATGGCCTGGGCGAGAATGGTGGCCGTGGTGGTGCCGTCGCCGGCGACATCGGAGGTCTTGGAGGCGACTTCCTTGACCATCTGGGCGCCCATGTTTTCCACCTTGTCCTCAAGCTCGATTTCCTTGGCGACGGTAACGCCGTCCTTGGTGATAACCGGGGAGCCGTAGGATTTTTCGATAACCACATTGCGGCCTTTGGGGCCCAAGGTGACCTTGACGGCGTTGGCAAGGATGTCAACGCCGGCGGCGAGGCGTTCACGGGCCTTGGAGTCAAAAGCAAGTTCTTTGGCAGGCATGAGATTTCCTCCTGGGAGTGGTAGTATGTTAGATAAGCGCTAGGCAATGATGGCGAGGATATCGTCCTCACGCATAACCAGATGCTCAACCCCGTCCAGCTTGATTTCAGTGCCGGCGTACTTGTTGAACAGCACCTGATCGCCCGTTTTCACGGTCATGGCAATGACCTTGCCGTCATCAGCGGTTTTTCCGGGTCCGACCGCCACCACTTCGCCCTTGGAGGGCTTTTCCTTGGCAGTATCGGGAATGAACAGGCCGCCGGCGGTCTTTTCTTCGCTTTCCAGGCGCTTGACCAACACACGGTCATTCAGGGGCTTCAGCTTCATGATGCGCAAACCTCCACTTGATTGATGGGACAATAGGGTCCAAGACAAAAAACAGCGGACAAAACATCGGGGACGCCCCCGATCCGGGAACAGGGTCCCTGGGACCATACGGCGGGAGAAGGCCCGTTCCGCTTCCCCGTCCGCAAGGTTCGGATTCTCCGGAAAAGGGCCTTTTCCGGAAACAGCCGGCCGCGCGGAGGAGGGGTCCAAAATTCTTGTCCGAATCCACGGGGTCTGGCCGCCGGAGAAGGGCGGATGCGGGAACCCCGGACAACGCACCAATAATAAGACCTCTTTCCGGCTTGAAAAGGGGCGGGAAGAATTTTTTTGAAAAAAAAAATTCTCTCTTGTATTTCATGATGTTATATTATAGAACCTGTCCATGTCCCTTGCCGATTCTGAACACAGGCAGCAGGAGCTGCTCAAAGCCTTGTCCCAGGCCCGGGCCTATGTGCGCTGGCTGGAGGGGATTGCGGCCCGGAACGCCGCCTTTTTGGGCCTGGGGGTGGATTTCGAGGATCAGTTCGTCAGCAGCCCGCCCCCGGAGACGGCTGCCCTGCGGGCGGCCCTCCAGGCCCTGGGCCTGGAAATGGGGGGGGAAGATCTCAGCAATTACCTCGGCCGGGAAGGGGACGACGAAAGCCGGCCCCGGCTGACGGACGCCCCGGACGACCTCAAGCCCGCGGGCGGGCGCCGGATCAGCCGCGGAATCGGTCTGGTGGCGGTGGAGCCCGCCGCGGCCCTTCTCCCCCTGCCCGGCGTTGCCGCGGAGGAACAGCCCCTGGCGGGCGCCCCCCCCTTCCCGGAAACGGAATCCGGCCTCCAGGCCGGGGAAGATGCCCGGCCCGGCATTGCCGTCTCAGGCATTGACCTCTCCCTGCTGGAGGAAGATCCGGCGGAGCGGGACCCCCTGCTGCCCGGTCCCGAACCTTCGCCGCTGCAACCGGCGGGGGACGATCCCTATGCGCCGTCCGCCGGGATCGATCCGCTGACGCCGGAACCCGCCACGGATGCGTTTCTCCAGGCCGTTCTGGCCCTGGCGGGCGAAGAGGACGGGGTCTGGGACCGGAACATGCGCACGGGCGTCGTCTTCGCCTCCCGGCGCTGGCAGGATCTTCTGTCCTGCCCGGAAGACAGCGGAGCGTCCCTTCAGGAGGCCCTTGTCCGCTTCCTGGACCCCGCCGACGTTCCGGCTTTTTTCTCCGCCTGCGACAGCCTTCTGGCCGGAAAGCTGCCCGCGGCCAGCCTGAAACTGCGCTTTCAGCTCCCTTTAGGGGGCCGTTTCCAGGGGCATCTGCGCGCCGTCTGCCCGCGCCAGGGCGGCCAGGCCGTCCGCCTGACGGCGGCGCTCACGGCCTTGCCGGAAAATTTCTCTCCGGATCAAAAAAGGAAAAAATGATTTTCCAGGGAAACACTGACGTATCGGGGCTTTGCCCGCCGGAAGCGAACTGTTTCAAGCGGTTATTGCTATAATCGCTATAATAGATCCTTCATGACGGCGTAAAGGGAGCTTTTTTGTTCAATGCCGATGCCGGGGGTGTCCGGTAGCCCGACGTGGCCGTTGCTGACGGCAAGCCCGTCGGCAAAGCCGCCGAAAGGCTGGAAGACCCCCGGATAGGATTCGTTGCCGCCGAGGTGCAGGCCGGCGGCGATGTTCAGGGACATCTGGTGCCCGCCGTGGGGCACGAGGCGGCGGGTGGACCAGCCCATCTCCCCCATGACCTCAAGGGTGCGCAGATACTCCACAAGCCCGTAGGAAAGGGCGCAGTCAAACTGGAGATAGTCCTTTTCCGGGCGCAGGCCCCCATAGCGGAGCAGATTGCGCGCGTCCTGGTGGGAGAAAAGATTTTCCCCCGTGGCCATGGGCGGATCATAGTGTTCCGCGAGGGAGGCCTGGAGGGCGAAGTCCAGGGGATCCCCCGCCTCCTCAAACCAGAACAGGCCATAGCCGCGCAGGGCCTCGGCATAGGCCAGGGCCGTCGCGGGGTCAAAGCGGCCGTTGGCGTCCACAGCCAGCCTGCCGCCGTCGCCCACAACCCGCAGCACGGCTTCAATGCGGGCCAGATCCTCCTTGAGCGGGACGGCGCCGATCTTCATTTTGACGACGGTGTAGCCCAGGTCGAGGTAGCCGCGCATTTCGTCCTGCAATTTTTGCTGATCCTTGCCCGGATAGTAATACCCTCCGGCGGCATAGACCCAGACCTGCCTGTCGGCCGCGCCGCCCCGGTAGCGGTCGGCAAGCAGGCGATAGAGGGGTTTGCCCTCAATCTTCGCCACGGCGTCCCATACGGCCATGTCCAGGGCGCCGACGGCGACGGATCGCTCTCCGTGCCCGCCGGGCTTTTCATTGCGCATCATCACGTCCCAGATGGCGAAAGGGTCCAGATTGTTTCCGCCCGCATCCGTCAAGCTTTCCGGGGTGGCCTCCAGGATGCGGGGGATAAACCGCTCCCGCAAAAGGGCGCCCTGGCCGTAACGGCCGTTGGAATGGAAGCCGAAGCCGACAACCGCTTTGCCCTCGCGGAGGACATCCGTGATCAGGGCCACGGTGGAACAGGTCATTCGGGAAAAGTCGATGTAGGCATTGGCAATGGAGGAGGCAAGGGACACCGTTTTTTCACGGATGGCGACAATGCGCATGGCGGCGGACTCCTCTTAATGCATCAGGTTCGGCAGGAAGGTGATGATCCCCGGAAAATAGGTCAGCAGGATGAGGTCAAGGAGGAGGACCCCGATATAGGGCAGGACTTTTTTCGTTACGGCGTCAATGGAAATCCCGGTGATGGAGGAAACGACGAAAAGGTCCAGGCCCACGGGGGGCGTGATGCAGCCGATGGCCAGATTGACCACCATGAGCACGCCGAAAAACAGCGGATCGATCCCCAGGTGGAGAACGACGGGCAAAAGGATGGGGGTGAGGATGACGACGGCGGCGGAGGCGTTGACCAGGGTTCCCAGAACGAGCAGCAGGACATTGATCAGCATGAGGAAGACGATGGGGCTGTCGGTCAGCTCGGTGAACATCCGGGCCAGATGGTGCGGCACCTGGGCGTAGGTCAGAATCCAGCCGAAGACGTTCGCCCCGCCCACCACGAACATGATCATGGTCGTGGAGACGGCCGCGGAAAGGAGGACGCGGGGAATATCCTTCAGGGTCAGTTCCCTGTAGATGAACAGACCGACGAAGGCGCCGTACACCGCGGCGACGGCGGCGGACTCCGTGGCGGTGAAGATCCCGGAATAGATGCCTCCCAGGATGATGAAGGGCATCAGCAGCGCCCAGAAACAGTCGATAAAGGATTTCGCGGCCCTTCTGAGGGAAAAGCGCCCTTCTCCCATGTAGCCGTTCTTTTTGGAAATGTACCAGCTGACCAGGCACATGGAGGCCCCCATCAGGATGCCCGGGGCAAAGCCCCCCATGAACAGATCGGCAATGGAGGTGTTGGCGATGGAGCCGTAGACCACCATGGTGATGGAAGGGGGAATGACAATGCCCACAGTGCCGGCGGAAGCCACCACGGCGGCGGCGAAACTGCGCGGATAGCCGCGCCGTTCCATCTCGTCGATCATGGAGGCCCCGATGGCGGCGGTGGTGGCCGCCGAGGAGCCGGAGAGGGCGGCGAAGAACATGCCCGCCACGGCCACCACCAGGGCCAGACCGCCCGCCAGGGCGCCCACCAGGCTCATGGAAAAATCGACGATGCGCTTTGTCACTCCGCCTTCCGACATAAAGGCGCCGGCCAGCATGAAAAAGGGCACGGCCATGAAGGAAAAGCTGTCAACGGAGGTGAACATGCGCTGCACGACGGTAATCAGGGGGAGGTCCAAAAGGGCGTAAAAGACCACCGCGGAGGACAGGGCCAGGGAGACGCCGATGGAGGTTCCCGAGGCCAGCATGAAGGCGAAGCAGAGCATCAGAACCCACAGGATCATGCCGGCCTCCTCTCAGAGTCGATCCGCCGGGGTGCGGAGCAGGGTGACAAAATCGTCCAGAACATTGAAGAGCATGATCAGGCAGCCGGCAGGGATGGCGATGTAGACCCAGGACATGGGGATCTGCAGGGCCGCGGAGGTCTGGATGGAGGTCTTGATGACCAGCAATGTTCCCTGATAGACCATGAGGACCAGAAAACACAGGGTAAGGACGCCCGATGTCAGGCGAAAGGCTTTCAGCAGCCTTCCCCTGATCCGGGCGGTGATCATTTCGATCGCCATGTGCGCGCCTCTTTTGGCCACAATGGGCAGGGAGAGGAAGACCACCCAGACGAACATATAGCGGGCCAGCTCTTCCCCGTAGCTTGGCGTGTAGCTGAAACAGTAGCGGGTGATCACCAGGGCGAAGATCCAGATCAGCATGGCGCCGATGAGGAAAGAGACGAACAGGCTGAGGAATTTTTCCACAGGTTGCAGCAAGGCTTTCACAGAGCCTCCTTGGGCGTCATCCCGAAATGCCGTAAAGGCGCCGGCCTGCCGGGCCTCCGCCCCGGACCCCGCCAAGGGATGCCCCTGGCCTCCGCCCTCGCCCGGTTCCGGCGGGACGGACGGGGTATCTTTAGCGGGCGGAAGCCCGGGCGGGGTCCAAACCCCGCCCAAGCGCAGGACGCCTGGGCCTGAAGGCCCAGGTTGCCTTCCTGGCTGGCGCTATTTGGTGTTTACAACCTTATCGATAAGTTCCTGTCCTCCCTTGACCTTGTCGGCGAAGAATTTCCAGGTTCCCCTGGTCGCCTTGGCAAAGGCCTCCAGGTCAACCCCGTCGTTCACGGTGCAGGTGCCGGAGGCGTTGATCTTTTTGATGTAATCCGCCTCAAGCTCGCGGCAGAGGTCGCGCTGCCAGGCGGAAGCCTCCTCGGCGGCTTCCCGGAGGGCTTTTTGCTGATCAGGGGAAAGCTTGTTCCAGGAACTCACGGCGATGAGGATGGGCTCCGGGGAATAGGTGTGGGCGGTCAGGGAGACGTACTTCTGGACTTCAAAGAAGCGGGCCGTCCAGATCTGGGGCAGGGGATTCTCCTCTCCGTCAATGACTCCCTTCTGCAGGGCGGTGTAAATTTCGCCGAAGGCCATGGGCGTCGGGCTGCCGCCAAGGGCTTTGATCATTTCAATGTATACCGGCTGCTCCATGACCCGGATCTTCAGCCCCCGCACATCCTCCGGCTTTCTGATGGGCTGGCGGTTGTTGGTCATGTGGCGGACGCCGTTTTCCATGAAGGCCAGGACCTTCAGGCCCTTCGCCTCTCCCAGCTTGCCGAGTTCCATGCCCACGGTGTCCAGGGCCTTGTAGGCATGGTACACGTCCCGGAAGATGAAGGGCAGATCAAAGACGCTCATTTCAGGGATAAAGTTGCCGAGAACGGCCGTGCTGGTCAGGGTCATGTCCAGGTTGCCGAGGGTCAGGCTCTCGATAAGGTCGCGCTGGCCGCCGAGCTGGCTGGAGGGGAAAACCTGGATCTGCACGGCGCCGTTCGTTTTCGCCTTGACAAGTTCTGCCATTTTTTCCGCTCCCTGTCCGTAGGGATGCTGCGGTTCGGCGATATGCCCCAGCCTGAAGGTAACGGGAGCCGCGAAGGCGAAGGAAACGGTCAGCAACAAGGCCGTGAAAGCGGAACACAAGACACGGAACATGGGAGCCTCCTCTGGTTTGGTAGTTCACGGCGCGCGGGCGCTTCTTCGGATTTTCCCCTCTATAGCCCTTCTCTTCGGGATTAGGCAAGAGGCGGGTTGAGGGGGTGCCGGGAGGGATCGACGCTGTCGAAAAATGAAAAGATATGCCCCCGGCGGGGTCCGGGGCGGAGCCCCGGCCGCCGGAGGCCGTACCTTGCCGCGCCGCGGGGGAGCGGGAGGCGATCAGGCCGGTCCGCCCCGCAGAAGGGCCAGCTTTTCCCCGCTGAAGGGAGGATAGCGCAAGGGCATGTCCACAGTGCTGGACTGGTGCAGCACGCTTTTGATGTTGCTGAAAAAGTCAAAGCCGTATTTCCCGTGATAGCGTCCCATACCGCTTGTCCCCACGCCGCCGAAAGGCATGGCGGCCGCCGCCGCGTACAGAATCACGTCGTTCACGCAGGCGCCTCCGGAGGAAACGCGTTCCAGGGCGCGGGAGGCAAGGGCCTCATCTTCCGTGAAGAGGTAAAAGGCCAGGGGTTTTTCCCCGGCGCGGACAAAGTCCAGGGCCTGTTCCGGCTGGTCAAAGGCGAGCACCGGCAGGAACGGGCCGAAGATTTCTTCTTCCATGAGGGGGTGATCCTTTTCCGCGGCAAAGGCCAGGGGGGCGATTTTGCGCAGCCTTCTGTCGGCCCGGGCGCGCGCGGGCGCCATGTCCATGAGGCGGTTAAAGGCGGCCTCGGAGACGATCTGCGCGTAATCCGGGCTGAGCAGGGGGTCCGCGCCCAGCATCCCGGCAAAGGCCTCATTGACAAGCCTGATGAAGGGCTCGCGGATGGTTTTGTCCACAAGGGCATAGTCCGGCGCGATGCAGGTTTGTCCGGCGTTCAGCATTTTGCCCCAGGCTATGCGTTTTGCCGCCAGGGGCAGTGCGGCGTCTTTGGCGACCAGGACAGGGCTTTTTCCGCCGAGTTCAAGGCATACAGGGGTCAGGTGCCGCGCCGCGGCCTCCATGACGATTTTTCCCCCCCGCGCGTTTCCGGTGTAGAGGATGGCGTCAAAGCGTTCCCGCAGCAATTCCGTGGCTTCGGCGACGCCGCCGGCTACGAGCAGCGTCTCTTCTTCGGGAAGGCAGGCCAGGCATTCCCGCATGACCTCAACAACTCTGGGGGTGTCGGGCGAGGGTTTGAGCACGACGCAGTTGCCGGCGGACAGGGAGGTCAACAGCGGCAGAAAGCTGAGTTGCAGGGGATAATTCCAGGGGGCCAGAATCAGGGTCAGGCCGAGCGGCTCCCGGTAGATCCGGCAAATTCCCGGCTGCAGGGGCGGGGGGCTGGGCGGTTCCTCCGGCCGCGTCCATTCCCGCAGGTGTTCCAGTGTATAGTGCAGGCCGTCCAGAACCGGGCCCAGTTCCAGCATGCGGGATTCTCCCTCGCATTTGCCGAGATCGGCCCGCAGGGCCGCGATAAAGTCCTCCTGGCGGCTGGCCACGGCCGCGCCAAGGCGGCGAAGGGTTTCCTCCCGCGCGGCGAGCGGCCGGGTGGCGCCAGTCAGAAAATAGTCCCGCTGTCTTTGCAGCTGTGCGCTGTAGCGTGTCATGGAAACTCCTTTATGGTTTGAGACCCCGGCCTTCAGGCCCAACCCCGCCCTGAAGGCCCATGCTTCCTTCTTGGTTGTCCTTACCTGTCTTTGTCCGGATGGGACATTATTGCCCGGCATGGGCGAAAAGTTCCCGGTACAGAGCGGCGACTTCCCCGGCCGTCGGCTGGCGCGGCGTTGTCACGGTGGAGAGTTCCTTGAGGGAGTCTTCCGCCATGACGGGGATCTTGTCCTTCGTCACGCCGGCCTGCGCAATCGTCGGAATGCGCAGGGTTTCCGTCAGGGTCTTGAGGGTGGAGCAAATGGCCGGGCCAAGAACCTCCTCTCCCCTGTTTTCCGTCTTCAGGCCCAGGGCCTCCGCCATGCGCCGGATTTTATGCCCCGGCACGCGGGACATGGAGTAGCGCATCCCCACGGCGAGACAGATGGCGTTGGCCAGGCCGTGCGGCACATGGCAATGCGCCCCCATGGGGTGGGCCATGGAGTGGACAATTCCCAGTCCTGTGTTGGAAAAGCAGCATCCGGCCAACTGGCAGCCCAGCATGATCTTGTCGCGGGCCTCCGTGTCCGCGCCGTTCCGGTAGGCCAGGGGCAGGCCGGCCGCAATCAGGGCGATGGCCTCGGGGGCCAGGGCGTCGGTGACGGGCGAAGCGGCTGTGGAGATATAGGCCTCCATGGCGTGCGTCAGGGCGTCCATGCCCGTGGAGGCGGTGAGGGCGGGGGGCAGGCCATAGGTCAGCTCCGGGTCGATCAGGGCGATGGACGCGGCCACGTTCCTGCCGAAAAAGACCATCTTTTTTTTGTTCTTTTCATCGGAGATAACGGCGGCCACCGTCAGTTCGCTGCTTGTGCCCGCGGTTGTAGGTATGGCGATATGCGGCAGACCCGGTTTGGGGACCAGATTAAGGCCGTCATAGCGGCGCAGCGGCCCTGGATTGGCCAGGAGGATATTGGCCGCCTTGGCCGTATCCATGCTGCTGCCGCCGCCGATACTGACAAAAGCGTCCGCCCCGAAGTCGCGGGCCTGCTCTGCCGCGGCATCCACCTGGAAATCCGGCGCGTTCGGCAGCACCTCGGCAAACAGGCGCACCTGCAAACCGGCCTCCTGCAGGCCGTTCAGGGGCGCATCCAGCAATCCCGCCGTCCGCACCCCAGGGTCGGAAACAAGGAAAATCCGTTTCGCCTCCTGGTTTTCCAGCAGGGGCACGAGCTGGCGGCTGACTCCACGGCCGAAATAAACCAGAGTGGGCAAGGTGAACATGGTTTGCATATACGGCTCCTGGCGGTGAAAGGTTCCCGCGCCCGCGAGAAAGGCGCAAAAAAAAGACCGGGGCCGAAACCCGCGGTCTTTGGTGACACAAGACTGTTGCAGCCGCTATGCGCGCGCGCCTGGACCCCGGGCCTGAATATGCCGGACGGGCCACCAGTTGGCGAGGACAAAGCGGGAAAGAGGCATGGACCTGATCACTCCGTAATTTTTGCGGGCAATAGCCCCGGGCGGAAGTTTTGTCAAGGGCGCGGAGAACTCCCCGGTTCAGCGGTCCTTCCAGCGGGGAGATCGTTTCCTTCCTTTTCCGGGATCTCTTTCTGTCTCCAGATCCAGGGCGGCGTCGGTTCCCTGTCCGCCCACAGTCCGGCCTTGCTCTCCCTGGCCGTCCGCTCCAATTCCCGCAGGCGGTCGCAGATATCCGCCCTCGCGCACAGTTGCGGGCAGACCCAGGCAAGCCCTTCCCTGACCAGCCAACTGTTGAGCATCTCCCGTCCCGGCGCGGCCACGAGGGCTGCCCCGTTGCCGTAGCGCTCAGGATCAACAGGATCAACCGGATGGACATTGACCTCCCTGCCGAGCACGGCGTCCGCCGTTGCCTGCCGGGCGCGGGCGCCATAGGGCTGATCCCGCTCAGGGCAGTCAATGCCGTAGAGGTTGATCCTGATCCCCGTCTTTGTCCGGCCCGGCTCGACGGTAAGGGCGTCTCCCTCCTCGACCGCGATCACGCGGCCGGGCCAGGCGCCGGCAGGCGCGGGCAGGAGGAAGAGAGAAAGGAAGAGAAAAAGAACGGAGGCAAGGAACTTTACAGCGTTGTCAGGCATCGCGGCAAACCTCGAATATTTGGCGTAGTTCCTTTGAGGGGGCGTCGCCCTCTCAAACTCCAGCGGCGTGGCGTCATGCCCCGCACCCCCAGTAGCCCGGTTTCAGGGCGCGCCGCGCCCTTGCCCTATTGGGACAGGACTTTCCCGTCACTGTCCGTGAACTTGCCGGTAATGAGAAAAATGAAGTCCACGAACGTCCATATCCCCAGACCGCCCAGAGTCACAAGCTGCAATATGCCGGTTCCTGTTTTTCCGACATAAAAACGGTGGACCCCGAAAAGTCCGAAGAACAAACACAACAGCGCGCCTGTCGCCCTGTTCTTCGGGCTGGCGCCGCGCATGGCCGCCAACGCGTTGGGGTGGCCGCAACTCGGGCAGGCGGCGGCCTGATCGGACATTTCTCTCCCGCAATTACTGCAAAACATGTTCCCTTCTCCTTATCCTCTCCACAAGCGCCGGTTCGATCCCTGGCCAAGGCGATCTTTCCCCGGCGAAACCGCGCCTGTATACCCTATTTTGCCGCAATCGTCATCCTTTCACTGGACTGTCAACAGGAACGCGGTCTGGGCTGTCGATAGTAAATTAAGTTGACCGTTATAGGTGGCAAAAAATAGGTGGCAAAAAACTTGACAACCAGCGGATTCCAGGTCACTGTTTGCTTTTTCAGGAACATTTCCCCCACAATGACGGCCCTTCTCCCTGGTTTTTTTATGCAGGACAGCGTTCAAACCCGGCGGCGGCTCCTTTTCTGCTGGCTTTTCCTTTTCGCCTTGTCTTCGCCGGCCCTGGCCGCGGAGCATGCCCTGGAAGGCACGGCAAGCTGGTATGGAACCTCCGCCCACGGCAAGCCCACCGCCACAGGGGAACGCTTCAACCGCGCCGCGCCCACCGCCGCGCACCGCACCCTGCCCTTCGGCACCATCGTCCGCGTCCGCAACCTTGCCAATGACCGCCGGGCTCTTGTCCGCATCAATGATCGCGGACCCTTCCTGCCGTCCCGCATGCTGGATGTCTCCCTCCATACCGCCCGCAGCCTGCAGATGCAAGAAGCCGGCCTCGCACCCGTGGCCCTTGAAATCGTCAGCAAGGACACGGGAAGGCCGCTGGATCTCCGGAACAGTTTCTTCCTTTTCCTCTCCGAGGCGCAGACTCCGCAAGAGGCCCACGCCAGCAGCGCGCGGCTCCACCAGGCCGTAAAACTTCCCATCCGCGCCTTCTTTTCCGCCGGGGACCCCCAAACGTCCTTTACCCTCTGCCTCGGACCCTATGCCACCTTCCGGGAGGCCGAAGCCGTTTTTCTTTCCCTGCACCCCCTCCCTCTGGCCATTATGGAAGCTCCAACCAGCCCCGCTCCGCTCTCTTTTCTCCGCTCAGGGCCTTAGGGCATTAACAATAGCATGATAATCGCGCATGTTCAACGCCCCGACCTCTTTGCACTGCCCATGGGGGGGGACGTCCGCGTTTCCCCGCGGGATAAGAGGCCGGTTGATTCAGCTGATCTGCATTCCGCTGTGGATTGAAACCTCAAAAACAATACAGTTTTCGCAGCATGCCGGCAGCGCCTGAGAAAACCGTACCCCCGTCGGGACGAAGGTGGATTCTGCCCGTTCTGATCCTGCCGGTGAATGCCCTCGTCTTCATTCCGGCCCTTATCCTTTGGCTGACTGACTACCGGTGGACGGGCAACCATTTCCCGTTGCTGCTCCTAGGCGGTATTTTGCTGGCCGCCGGCGCTGGACTTGCCGTCTGGACGGTGCGGCTGTTTCATTCCCTTGGACACGGCACGGCCGCGCCCTGGGACCCGCCGCGGCGTCTGGTTGTGGCCGGGCCCTATCGCCATGTCCGCAACCCCATGCTGACCAGCGTATTCAGCATGCAGGCCGCTGAGGCGCTTCTGCTCAATTCGGATGCGCTTTGCGTCTATCTTGCCTTCTTCGTCACCGCCAACCTGCTGTATTTCCCCCTCGTGGAAGAAAAATCCCTGGAGAGGCGTTTCGGAAGCGCCTACCGGGAATACAAAAGGAACGTCCCCCGCTGGGTGCCGCGCCTGCGGCCGTGGCCCTGATGGACGTCCGCGGCAAAGGCTGGAAAATTCAGTTGTGAATTGCCAATCAACAGGGGCAACGCCTCCTGCAGCATGTTGCGCTTGAGATTGTCGCTTAACGGCGGGCAAAGCCCGCCTCTCGTCTTTGGCTTTTGACTAGATAAAATCCCATGTCAAGCATTTTTTGCTTGACACTTTAATGAAATAAAAACGCACGGTACGGTTTACACTCAAAAAAGGAGTGTACACTGTGGCTCCCAGGAAGATTCAGAGG
>JAISNZ010000080.1 GCA_031275955.1 Desulfovibrio sp.
CATTCGCCCTGCGCTTCCCTCTGTTTGCCTGGTAAGGCGGATTCTCTGCCATGGCGCGCCTTCCCTGGCCTGAATATTTTCTGAACATCACCCGTCTGGTGGCGGAACGTTCCACCTGCCGGCGGCGCAAGGTAGGCGCCCTGGCGGTCAAGGACCGGCGCATCCTGGCCACGGGATACAACGGCTCTCCCCGCGGCCTGCGCGACTGTCTGGAGATCGGCAGCTGTCTCAGGGCGGAGCTGGGCATTCCCTCGGGCCAGCGGCACGAACTGTGCAGGGGGCTGCACGCGGAACAGAACGTCATCATCCAGGCCGCCGTGCACGGCGTCTCCCTGGAGGGCTCGGAGATCTACTGCACCCACCAGCCCTGCCTGATCTGCGCGAAAATGCTCATCAACTGCGGCGTGCAGGCGGTGCGCTACGCCGCCGCCTATCCGGACCCCCTGTCCGAAGAGATGTTTGCCGAAGCGGGAATCGTCCTGATGCCCTTCACCTCTCCGGCGGATGCCCTTTCCCCGGATCAGGACCGGGCGGCCGGTTGAAGCGGCGCAGGAGAAACCCGTGCACAACCCTTCCCATCCGGATACCCCGTTCATGCTGGAGGCTGTGGCCTTTGCCGCCCAATGCCGCTGGCAGACCGCCCCCAACCCGCCCGTGGGCGCCCTCCTCGTGCGGGAGGGGCGGATCGTGGCCCGCGGGCGGCACGAGGGCGCGGGCCTGCCGCACGCGGAAGCGGAAGCCCTGGCGGATGCCCGCCGAAAAGGCGTGGACCCAGCCGCCTGCACCCTGGTGGTCACCCTGACCCCGTGCAACCATCACGGCAAAACTCCGCCCTGCACGGAGGCCATCCTGGCGGCCGGCATCCGCCGCGTGCTGGTGGGCGCCCCGGATCCCAACCCGGAGGCAGCCGGAGGACTGGAACGGCTGCGCGCCGCCGGAGTCCTTGTGGAAACCGGGGTCGCGGAAAGCGAATGCCTGGATCTTATCGACAACTTCCGCGTCTGGCAGACGACAGATCTCCCCTATACCGTCCTTAAACTGGCCGCGACGCTCGACGGGCGCATCGCCACCCGCGCCGGCCACTCCCGCTGGATTACCTCCCCCGAAACGCGCCGCGGCGTCCATGAGCTGCGCCGCTGCATGCAGGCCGTGATCATCGGCGGCAACACCTTCTACCAGGACAACCCCAGGCTGACCTCCCGCCGGGAGGGCGAACCCTCCTCCCAGCCCCTGGCTGTGGTCGTCTCCTCGCGTCTGCCCGAGGCCGGGGCAGCCCGGCGCCTGCTGCGGGAACGTCCGGAATCCACCCTGTTCTGGACTGCCGCCGCCGCCGCCGCCAGTCCCCGGGCGAAGGCCCTGCGCCGCCTGGGAGTCCGCGTCATCGGCCTTGGGTCCGATCCCCGGACCGAGGCCAGTTGCACCGGCGCGCGGGCCGGGTTGAATCTGGCCGCGGGACTGGCCTTTCTGCGCCGGGAACTGGGCTGTTTCCAGGTTCTCTGCGAGGGCGGCGGGCGTCTTGCCCTCTCTCTCCTGGAAAAAGGGCTGGTCCACGAATTTCACCTCCATCTGGCCCCGAAAATCCTGGGCGATGCCGAAGCCGTTCCCCTTTTCAGCGGACGCGCCCCTTTGCTCCTGAACGAGGCCCTGCCCCTGCGCATCCTCGAAACCCGCATCTCGGGCGGCGACATCCTGATCACCCTGCGTCCCGGGACAGATCCCGCCAAGGAGGCATAAGCAATGTTCACGGGCCTTGTCGCCGGGATGGGAGAAATCCTCCGCCTGGCCCCGGCTTCCGGGGAAACCCGCCTGACACTCCGCCCCCTTTTCCCCGCCCCCGCCTGGGTCAGGGGAGAAAGCCTCTGCCTCAACGGCGTCTGCCTTTCCCTGGAAGCCTTTGACGCGGCGTCCTTTACCGTCTATGCCTCGGCGGAAACCCTGGCCGTCACCACCTTGAAAACCCTTGTCCGGGGCAGCCGGGTCAATCTGGAACAGGCCCTTACCCTGAACGGCCGCCTGGGCGGCCATCTGGTCAGCGGCCATGTGGATACCGTGGCCCGCGTTGAGGCCATCGATCCCGCGGGCGGCTCCCTGCGCCTCCGGGTGAGCTTCCCCCCCTTGTTTTCCCCCCAGGTCATCCCCAAGGGGTCCGTGGCCCTGGACGGCGTAAGCCTGACCGTCAACCGCTGCGGCCGGGATTTTCTGGAAGTGAACGTCATCCCGGAAACCCTGCGCACGACCACTCTCGGAGCCTGGAAACCGGGTCAGGCCGTGAACATGGAGACCGATCTCATCGGCAAGTATGTGGCCCGCGCGCTTGCCTCCTGGAGAGAAGCCGCCCCCGGAAAGGACGCCCTCCCCGGAGGCGGCCTGAGTCTGGATTTTTTGCGGGAAAACGGATATTAGGGAAGGACTGCTTCACCGGGGCTCCGCCCAAAGCCCCGCCGGGGACGCCCCCGCGGGGATGCCCCCGGCCCCCCATTCGCGTGTTGTCAAGGGGCGGATCATCCGGCGGTAAACTTCTGAACCAGGACGAAAATCATGCCCGTCTGCACCGCTGAACAGGCCATTGAGGAAATACGCCGGGGAAAAATGATCATCCTGGTGGATGACGAGGACCGGGAAAATGAGGGCGATGTCACCATAGCCGCCGAGTTCATCACTCCGGAGGCGATCAATTTTATGGCCACCCATGCGCGGGGGCTGATCTGCCTGCCCATGGCCCCTGAACTCATCGATCGTCTGGGCCTGCCGCTCATGGCCCCCAAAAACGAATCCGGCTACGGCACCAACTTCACCGGTTCCATTGAAGCCCGCCACGGCGTGACCACCGGCATCTCCGCCGCGGACAGGGCCGCCACCGTTCTGGCCGCCGTGGCCGACGACGCCGGTCCCCAGTCCATCGTCACTCCGGGCCATATTTTCCCCCTGCGCGCCCAAAAGGGCGGGGTCATGGTCCGGGCCGGACAAACCGAAGGCGGCGTCGACCTGGCCGGTCTGGCCGGCCTCAGACCCGCGGCCGTCATCTGCGAGGTGCTCAACGAGGACGGCACCATGGCCCGCATGCCGGACCTGAAGGTTTTCGCCCAAAAGCACGGCCTGAAAATCGCCACCATCAAGGATCTCATCCGCTATCGCCTGCAGTCGGGGCTGCTCTCGGTGAAAGCTGTGGCCGAGGCCCGGCTGCCCACACGGTTCGGCGAATTCAAGGTCATCGCCTATGAAACCGATCTGCATGACCAGACCCATATGGCCCTGGTCAAGGGGTCGCCCTCCCCGCACAAGCCGACTCTGGTCCGCGTGCACAGCGAATGCCTGACCGGAGACGCGCTCTCCTCCCTGCGCTGCGACTGCGGCGCCCAGCTTGCCGCGGCCCTGTCCCAGGTGAACGCGGAAGGCGAAGGGGTGATTCTGTACATGCGCCAAGAGGGGCGCGGCATCGGCCTGGCCAACAAAATCAAGGCCTACGCCCTCCAGGATCAGGGCCTGGACACGGTGGAGGCGAACCGTAAACTCGGCTTCAAGGACGATCTGCGCGACTACGGCATCGGGGCCCAGATTCTGGTGGACCTCGGCGTGCGCCAGATGCGCCTTATGACGAACAATCCCCGGAAGATCGTCGGCCTGGAAGGCTACGGCCTGCGCGTCACCGAGCGCGTTCCCCTGGAACTGGGCTGCGGGGAATTCAACAAGGACTACCTGCACGCGAAACAGGAGAAAATGGGCCATCTCCTGCATCTGGACGCGGACAGCGGGCCGCTTGCCCCAAAAACCGCCCCTTGCGGAAAAACTCACCCCGAAACGGCTTCCCGCAAGGCAGCCAAACCCCAGGCACAATAGGAAAAGGAACCGCCATGCGCCATATCGCAACCATTGAAGGGCATCTTTCGGCACAGGGACTCGCCTTCACTCTGGTGGCCGCCCGTTTCAACGACATCATCGTGGATCGCCTCATCGGCGGCGCCCTGGACTGCCTGCTCCGCCACGGAGCGGCGCGGGAAGACATCACGCTCGTCCGCGTGCCCGGCGCCTTCGAACTCCCCCTGGTCTGCCTGAAAGTCGCCCAAAAGGGCGGCTGTGACGGCATTGTCGCTCTGGGGGCGGTAATTCGCGGCGCCACCCCCCACTTTGAATATATTGCCGCCGAGGCCACCAAGGGCATCGCCCAGGTCAGCCTGCAAACCGGCCTGCCCATCGGCTTCGGCCTCCTGACCACGGACAGCGTCGAACAGGCCGTGGAGCGCGCCGGCAGCAAGGCCGGCAACAAGGGAGCGGACGCGGCCGCCACCGTTCTGGAGACGATCCGGGTCCTGGAACAACTGGGACAACGCTGACGGACTCTCCTTAAGGGGGCTTTGCCCCCCCGGACTCCCCCGACAGGGAGTCCGGGCCGCCCTCACCGGAGGGGATCTCCCTCCCCGGGACTTTCTCCGCAATGCCGGCGCGGACCGCCGGCGCATACCGCGAGGTGGCCTACGAAAAAAATGTCGCGCCGTCTGGAGCGGATCTTCGCCTTCAAGGTGTTATACGGGCTTTGTTTCAGCCCGGCGGAGTCGGAAGAGGAGGTTCTGCGCTCCTATCTCCTTGCGCCGGAGCGTCCCGAGGGCCTGGGGACCGGCCCGGAAGAAACCTTTGCCTGGCGGCTGATTCATGGAGTATGGAAACACCAGGCGGCGCTGGACGAGCGCATCGGCGATCTTTCCCGGAACTGGCGGCCGGATCGCATGGGCAGGGTGGAGCTGACCCTTCTGCGCCTAGCCCTGTTTGAATTGCTCTTTCACCGGGATACCCCGCCAAAGGTGGTCATCAACGAGGCTGTGGAGATCTCCAAGCAGTTCGGCGATGAGCTGTCGCGCGGCTTTGTCAACGGCATCATGGACTCCGCCGCGAAAACCCTGGAAAAATCAGACCCGGAAAGGCCGGAACATGAAATATCAACCAGAGATTATTGAGCCCAAATGGCAAAAATTCTGGGAAGAACGCGGTTCTTTCCGTTGCCGGGAAGAGGACGGTCGTCCCAAGTATTATTGCCTGGAAATGTTTCCCTACCCTTCAGGCAACCTCCACATGGGGCATGTGCGCAACTACGCCATCGCCGACGTGGTGGCGCACGTCAAGAGGATGCAGGGTTTCAACGTCCTGCATCCCATCGGCTGGGATTCCTTCGGGCTGCCGGCTGAGAACGCGGCCATCAAAAACGCCACCCACCCGGCATCCTGGACCTTCGCCAATATTGCCAACATGCGCGCCCAGTTGAAGCGGCTGGGTTTTTCCTATGACTGGCGGCGGGAGCTGACCACCTGCGACCCGGACTATTATCGCTGGGAGCAGTTGTTCTTCCTGCGCTTTCTGGAAAAAGGGCTTGTGTTCCGGAAAAACGCTCCCCAAAACTGGTGCCCGACGTGCAAGACCGTCCTCGCCAACGAGCAGGTGGTGGAAGGTTTGTGCTGGCGCTGCGAGTCGCGCGTGGAGCAGAAGGAGCTGACCCAGTGGTTCGCGCGCATCACCGCCTATGGAGAGGAACTGCTGGAGGATTTGCACAAGCTGGAAGGCGGCTGGCCTGAACGGGTCCTGACGATGCAGCGCAACTGGATCGGCAAATCCGTGGGAGCGGAGATTCATTTTGCCGTGGAGGGGAGCGAGGCGTTCATCCCGGTCTTTACCACCCGGCAGGATACGGTTTTCGGGGCCACTTTCATGAGCATGGCCGCCGGGCATCCCCTGCTGGAGGAACTCATCGCCGGCACGGCCCGGGAAGGGGCCGTCCGCGCCTTTGCCCAAAAAATTCTGCGCACCGACCGCTTTGAACTGGCCTCCGGTTCCCTGGAAAAGGAAGGCCTGTTCACCGGCCGTTATTGCCTCAATCCTTTCACCGGAGAGCGCATGCCCATCTGGGTGGCCAATTTTGTTCTGGCCGACTACGGAACCGGCGCCGTCATGGCCGTGCCGGCCCATGATCAGCGGGATTTCGAATTCGCCCGCAAGTACCGGTTGCCCATCCGGGTCGTTATTCACCGCGAAGGAACGCCCCTGCCGGAGCCCGAGGCCATGACCGAAGCCATGACTGATGCCGGAGTGATGGTCAATTCCGGTCCCTTCACCGGGCTGCCCAGCGAGGAAGGCAAGATCCGCATAGCCGAGGCCCTGGAGGAAAAGGGACTGGGCAGGCGCACGGTCTCCTGGCGCCTGCGGGACTGGAATATTTCCCGCCAGCGGTACTGGGGCGCGCCCATTCCCGTGGTCTATTGCGACGCCTGCGGCCTGGTGCCGGAAAAGGAGGAAAACCTGCCGGTGGTCCTGCCTCTGGATGTCGTCACCAATCCGGACGGGCGGTCTCCCCTGCCCGATACCCCGGCCTTCTGGGCCTGCTCCTGTCCCCGTTGCGGCGGCAAGGCAAGGCGGGAAACGGATACCCTGGACACCTTTGTGGAGTCTTCCTGGTATTTTGCCCGCTATACCGATCCCGCGAACGCCAAGGCCCCCTTCTCCCCAAAGGCCATCGCCCACTGGATGCCGGTGGATCAGTATATCGGCGGGGTGGAACACGCCATCCTGCACCTTCTCTATTCCCGTTTCTTTGTCAAGGCCCTGCGCGACTGCGGCTACCTGGACATTGACGAACCCTTCGCCAACCTGCTCACCCAGGGCATGGTCCTGAAAGACGGGGCCAAGATGTCCAAATCCAAGGGAAACGTGGTCGACCCCACGGACATGATCAACGCCTACGGGGCGGACACGGTGCGCCTGTTCTGCCTCTTTGCCGCTCCGCCGGAGCGTGACTTCGACTGGACCGAGTCCGGCATAGAAGGCGCGTCCCGCTTCATAAACCGCCTCTGGCGCCTGGGCATGGAACTTATCCCGCGACTGCCCCCGCTGTCCGCCGGCGAGGCCCGCGCGGCCGATGCCGTCCTGCCCGGGGCCAGGGCACTGCGTTGCAAGGAGCACGCCACCATCAGGAAAGTCGGCGACGATATCGCCGGCCGCTTCCAGTTCAATACGGCCATTGCGGCCATCATGGAACTGGTCAATCTGCTCTACCAGGAAAAAGACGCCCTTCTGGAAGACGAGGGCGGCCGCCGGGTGCTGTCTTCGGCCCTGTCCACCACCCTGGCCCTGCTTTTCCCCATTGCCCCGCACCTGTGCGAGGAACTTTCCTCCCGCCAGGGCGACGGCCCCCCCCTTGTGGATCGCCCCTGGCCCGCCTGTTCCGAAGAAGCCCTTGTTCGGGAAACCGTCACCGTGGTCGTCCAGATCAACGGCAAGCTGCGGAGCCGTCTGACCGTGCCCGCGGGGGAAAGCGCCGAGGCCGTTCAGGCGGCCGCCCTGGCCGATCCCCCTATCCGGAAACACCTTGAAGGCCTGACCATCCGCAAGGTGGTTGTTGTGCCGGGGAAAATCATCAATGTCGTCGCCAACTGACAAAAGTTCGCGCTCCTTGCCAGCCGGGCCTCCCCGAATCCCTTTTCTGGCTGGCCTTCTGCTCCTGGCGATCCTTTCGGGCTGCGCCGGCTACCACCTTGCCACGGACGCCCCGAGCATTTTCGGCCAGGACGGCAAAACCCTCAAGATGAAAGGCGTGGACTACCCCACCCTGCAAGCCTGGCTGCCCTATCGGATCCGCTCCGCCTTACGGGACGAAGTCACCGCCCGCCATCTGGCCTCCTGGGTGGATTCCGGGCCGGCGGACTTTGAAA
This sequence comes from Desulfovibrio sp., assembly GCA_031275955.1. GTDB lineage: Bacteria > Desulfobacterota > Desulfovibrionia > Desulfovibrionales > Desulfovibrionaceae > Frigididesulfovibrio. Next base: position 7,692 of record JAISNZ010000080.1, read on the forward strand.
TCCAGGTCAACATCATTTCGTACACATCCAGACAGTGGATGCAGGACGCGCGGAGCAGGACCCTGCTCTATTCCACCACCATGACCCTGGAGGCCATTGTTTACAACGGCAGCACCAACAAGGAGGTTTGGCGCTCCGGCCGCGTCGCTTACTCCGAAAATGTGGAGCAGCCCCAGACGGAAGTGGACATCGTCATCACCCAGATCATCCGTCTGCTTGTCGATAAAATGCGTAGCACCTTTTGAAAGAGTTTACTTTTTACCGCCTGGATCAGAAAAAGGATCGGATGCCCCATGAGCCGCCCGGCCTTCTCCCTTTGCCTCTGCCCGGACAGCCACCTGCTCCGGCGTCACCTGGATGCCCTTCTGGCGGCGCATCCTCCGGGGGAAAAGGCCGTCTGGCAACGCTTCGTCTTCTGGGGGGATGAGGAAATTTCCCCCGCCTTCTGGGAACACCTGAGCCTGCAACCCCTGTTCGCAATCCCCAAAGCCCTGATTTTCCGCCATATCCAGGCCTTGCCGGCGCAGGATCTGCGCCGGCTTTCCGCGGCCCTGCTTCCTCTGGCGGAAGGGCGGAAGGATTCCCTCACCTGGCCCCTGCTCTGCCTGGAAGTGGTTTTTGACCGGGGGAAACCCCGGCTTCCTGCCCATCTTCAGCATCTCCCCCTGTATCTTGCGGCGCAAAAAAACGGCTGGCTTGACCTTGTCCCCGGCCTGACCCCGGCGGCCATGCCCGCCCATATCCGGGCCGAGGCCCCCCGTCACGGCCTGAAGCTGACTCCGGGGGAGATCGGCCTCCTGGCCCGGGGGCTGCCCCCGGACGCGGGCGTCATCCAGGCCGAGCTGGCCCGGCTGGCCTTTCTGGCCGACGGGGACGGCCGCCTGCCGCAAGGAACTCCCTGCGGCCAGGCGCAGGCGGCGGGCATTTATGATCTCCTGCCTGCCCTCCAGCGGGGGGGAGAAGCCACGGCGATCTGGCGCCGGATCCGGGAAGACCGCGGAGGCAATACCGTCTTTGCCTTCATCGCCCAGTTGCTGCGGGAGGCAAGGCTTCTCTGGCAAAGTCTCTTCGGGCCCCTGCCCGCCTTTCTGTCTCCCCAGGCGGCCGAGGGCAAGAGAATTCTGGCCCGGTCCCTGGGAGCCGCGCGGCTGGCCCGGATCTGGGATCTGGCCCTTCAGGCCGACAAAGGCATCAAAAGCGGGGAGCGCAATCCGGCGCAGGCCTTTGAAATGCTCAGCGCGGAACTCTTTCTCCTCTTCCGGGGCAGCCATGACCCACCAGGGACATAGAGAACGCTTGCGGGCCCGTTTCGCCGCCGCCCCCTCCTCCCTTGCGGATTATGAAATTCTGGAACTTCTTCTGGGATATGTTTTCGCGCGGCGCGACACGAAACCTCTGGCCAAGGCCCTGCTGGAGCGCTTTCTTTCCTTGCGGGGCGTGCTGAACGCCCGGCCGGAGGATCTGGAAACGGTCGCCGCCATCGGCCCCGCCAGCGGCGTCTTTCTGGGCTTGATCCGTGAATTCACGGCCCGTGTGGCGGAAGAGCCGCTCAGGCAACGCGAAAAGCTCTGTTCGGCCAGGGAGGTCGCGGCCATGGCCCGGCAACGCCTCGGCCCCATGGATCACGAGGAAATATGGGCGGCCTTCGTGGACAATCAAAACCGCCTGCTCTGCTGGGAACAGGCCGCCAGAGGCACAATCAACTCCACGGCGCTTCATCCGCGCAGCCTCATGGAACGGGCCCTCGCCCTGAAGGCTTCGGGCCTCCTCCTGGTCCACAACCATCCCGGCGGCAACGCCTCTCCTTCCTCCCAGGATCTGGATCTGACCGAGCGCCTCAAAAACGCGGCCGATACGCTCGGCATCCGTTTCCTCGATCATCTCATTGTGACGGAGGCCGACGGTTACAGCATCCTCAGCAACAGCCGCGTCTGACCGTGGGGGGGGGGGGGGGGGGGGGGGGGGGGGGGGGGGGGGGGGGGGGGGGGGGGGGGGGGGGGGGGGGGGGGGGGGGGGGGGGGGGGG
>JAISNZ010000185.1 GCA_031275955.1 Desulfovibrio sp.
CGAAACGCCGGAAGATCGGTACGGGTCAACGGAAGCGGGCGGCGGGGAGACAACCGTCTCCCGGGAGGGGGACCCGCTCTGGATTCATTCGCGCGCGCCGGAGGATCTCCCGGAGGACAGTCCCCGTCTTTCCTCGCGGCGCGGCGGAAAGAAACGCGGCCGGGGAGGGAAGGAGGACAGGCAGAGGGAGGTTCCGGAGGGCCTGAAACGGCGGCGTTTACCGGCCTTCTTCCTGCGCCTGTTCACTCTGGGGGCGCTTCTCGCCGCCGGCTACCTTTTCCTGACCGGCCGGGGGTGTTCCCCGGCGGGCCTGTAATGCGGTTTTCCGATCCGCCTCCCCCGCAGCCGGGGCTACGCCCCGAACCCCGCCGGGGGGGCGTCATGCCCCCCGGACCCCTTCATTTTAAGGGAAAATGCCGGCAAAAGTTGTCCGGCCAGGAAAAAATCCGGGAAAATATGCAATTTCCCGCCCCATACCCCTTTGAAAATCCGGAATTTTCCGCTATAGGGGGGAAAATGTTCCGCTTCTTCCGCGCCGCACCCGCTGCCCACGGCCTCCCGCGCCTTTCGCCGGGACCCTGACCACGGAAACCGCCGGCATGGCTCCGTCCTTCCGGCAAGAGGATGACCGCCCAGCGCATGGCAAAGATCCCCCCCCTTCTGTGGAAGGCCCTGTCCAGGCCGCATAGCAAAGGCCTTGGGCTAATCCTCTGTCTGGCCCTGATCCTGTCCGGCGGCAGTCTTTTTCTGCATTCCCTCCCCCCGGAAGACCCGGACGCCGAGACCATTCTGGTGATCAATGAACTGACCCCCGAGGAACTGGCCGCCACAGGGGATGACGCCGTGGGCAGGGACCTTTCCCAGGCCATGGAAGAGGAACAGGGGGGTCTGCACACGGGCATCATCAGCACCGGCGATACGGCGGGCGGCCTTCTCCAGACCTGGCTTTCCGCCCAGGACACCCACAATCTCCTGGCCGTCTGCGATCCCGTGTATTCCCTTAGCCGCATCCGGGCCGGGCAGCCCTATCTGGCCCTGCTGGAGGGAAACAGCCTCATTCGTTTCGAGTACGAAATCGACAGCGAAAAAAAGCTGGTCGTCACCCGCGAAGGCGCATCCTACACCGCCGTTCTGGAGGTCATCGCCTACGATGTCCGCCTGGAGCGGGTGGAAGGCTTCATTGACGCCAGCCTGTTCCTCTCCATGGCCAACCAGGGGGAAGGCCCCGCCCTGGCTTTGGCCCTCGCGGAAATTTTCGCCTGGGAGATCAATTTTTTCCGTGACATCCACCCCGGCGACAGCTTCTCCGTGCTGGTGGAGAAACGGTACAGGAACGGCTCCTTCAACAGCTACGGCACCCTGCTGGCCGCGAGATTCATCAACCAGGGCAATGTTTACGAAGCCTACGCCTTTTCCGCGGACCCCAACGGCCCTCCCGGCTACTACACCGCAACCGGCGACAGCGTGAAACGCGCCTTTCTCAAGGCTCCCCTGGCCTTCACCCGCATCAGTTCCGGCTTCAACCTCAGGCGTTTCCACCCCATCTTCCATGAGATCCGGCAGCACCCGGCCATTGATTACGCCGCCCCCACAGGAACCCCGGTCAAGGCCATCGGCAACGGGCAGGTCGTCTTCCTCGGTTCCGGCAAAGGCGCGGGCAACTATATCGCGCTCAAGCACCCCAACGGCTATGAATCCATGTACCTGCACCTGAACGGCTTTGCCAGGGGCCTGCTCAAGGGCAAACGGGTCGCCCAGGGGGAAATCATCGGCTATGTGGGCAGTACCGGCTACGCTACAGGCCCGCATCTGGATTTTCGCATGAAAAAGGACGGAAAGTATATCAACCCCGGCGCCCTCCTCTCTCCGCGGGCGGAGCCCCTGGCCAGAAATACCCTGGAGGCGTTCAAAACCAGGCGTGACCTCTACCGGCAGTATCTGGGCGGAGAAAAGAGTCTGGCGGAATACCGCCGCGATGCGGATGCCACCCTGAAAAAGGAACATACCCTGCAATGAGCGACGCCACCTTGACCCACAAGGATCTTGCCGGACTGCTGGGGGTCTCGGAAACCACCGTCAAGAGCTATCGCCGCAAATTCCCCGGTTGCATCCCTGTGGCCAGCCGGGGCAAGCCCATCCGTTTCACCGCCGGGGCCAAGGATGTGGCTTTCAAAATCCGCGACCTTTTCGCCCTGGGCATGTCCGTGGAAGAGGTCCGCCTGCGCCTGGGCCAGGAATTTCCCTGGATCGCCGCGAGCGGGCAGCGTCCCCCTCCCTCCCGGAGCGACAAGACCGCCGTCGCCCCGGAACTGGCCTCGGGAATGAGTACCGTGGCCAAAAGCATGGTGTCCATAACCCAGCAGCAGAAGGCTCTCCTCGCCCGTATGCAGGGGATTGAAACCATGCTGGAGGGACTTGGCCTCCAGGGCTCCGTGGATGCCGAGGCCCTGCGCCGGGCCGAGGCCGCCAGGGCGAGGGAAACCCTTGTGGAAGCGCGCCTGGACCGCCTGGACGCGGCCTCCCGGGAACTTTCCCAATCCCTTGCTTCCCTGGCCAGCGACCTGGGCGCCTTCCTGGCCAGGCACGAAGGAACGCAGACAACCGCCCCGGACGCCAACCCCGCCCCCTCCCGGGAACAACCGTCCGCCCGGCGCATTCCCCTGCGCCAGGGGACAAATATTTCTCCTCCCCAGACCCTCACCCCCGCCCCGTCCGAGGCGCGCGCGCTGGAACCGCCGCGCAGCTTCCTTTCCCTGCCTCTGGTGGCGCGCACCGAGCAGGGACACTACGTCAGCGCCGGCGGACGCAGCCGGGGACGCTTTTGCCTGAACGATCTCAAGGCGATGCTGGCCTACGGCTTCACTCCCCCCCATCACTTTACCCTCAAATGGGAAAACCAGGGACAGGACTGGCTGCTGCTGCTGGAACAGGCCTCGCCCCCGGATCGACCCCTGGACATCCCCCCGCGGACCTACAGCCTCCGGCTCATGGAACTGTCCAGCCAAAAGGGCAACACTGTGGTGGAAATCCTGGAACTCCACAAGGGCGACGACGCCGTGCATCCCGTGGAGATCTGCTCCATCATCAACTCCTTCGGGGAATAAAGCCTTTTCAAAAAAAGGCTCCGGGATCGTAAGACGCAATGGCCTCCTCCCCTTCGCCCCAGGCCGAATCCCTTGCCCGCCGCTATCCCCTTCTGCGCAGCGTCCCGCCGGAACAGCGTTCCCGGGTGTTGCGGGCCGCCATCCTCAACCCCCTGATCCTCGGAATCATCCTGTCCTTCACCCTGCTGGCCATGCCCCCGTACATGGACATCACCTTCCGCCTTCTGGACGTGAACCGGGAAGCCAACTTCGCCCTCAAGGCGGGCAAGATCATCCTGCTGACCCTGCCCCCCATGAGCCTCGCCCTCTTCCTGCTGACCCGCTTCCTCCTGCCCCTCTCCCTGCGCAGGGTCATGCGCAAACGCGGCTTTGATCCGGACGCCGCCCCTGCCGAAGAGGCCCGCAAACGCCCCTCTCCCTCCGCCTCTCCGCCGCGCTGGAAAAAGAAAAAACGCCCCAAGGACCAGGACGCCCCATAGCTGCTGACGGCTCAAGATTTCCCTGAAATCACTGCCGCTTTTGAAAAAGGGACTCGCGCTGTTTTTTATTTGTTTCAGCGCTGCCTTCCTGGTTCGTGAACCGCGCTATGGCATTTTACGCTTGAAACAGTTCGCTTACGGCCAGCCGGCCTGCCCCTGTTTCGCGGCAAGGATTCGCGGGCGAATCCTTGCAGGGCGAGTTACACCTTTTCAATGCTAATTCGCTCTCTATTCGCCGCTGCGGATTGCCGCGTACGGCTCCAGCGCGCTCGCGGCCAGGGCCGGATACAGCGCCGTCAGCACGCCCACGGCGATTGTCGCGGCCATGGTCAGGACCATCCTGCTCAGGACAAAGCCCAGAAAGGACAGCCCGGAGACTCCGGCCAGGCCGGAACCGGCCAGGCCGGAACCGGCCAGGATCAGCCAGACCAGCGCAAGGGCCATGCCCAGAAGGCTCCCCAGCCCGGCAAGCGCGGCGGCTTCCCCGATAACCAGACTGAAAACAAAGGCGTTTCTGGCGCCCATGGCCTTGAGCAGGCCGAATTCCCGCCTGCGCTCGCTCGTCATCAGGGCGAACATGGCTCCTGTCACCAGCAGCACCCCGAGGACCACAAGGGCGGTGGCTATGCCAAAACCCCCTCCCCGCAAAAGACCGTAGAGCTGATCGTTGATGGTCTTGAGCATTTCCGGGCGGGCGATGACTTCAATACTGGGGATGTTCGTCTCCAGCTTGTTGACCATGAAGTCGAGAAAGGCGTCTTTCCGCAGCCGGATCAGAATCCAGGAGGGCTCCGCCAGGAAGGCGTCCGGCGAGGGGAAAAAGATCGCGCCGTCGAGAAAGGTTTCCGTTTCCCGCAGACGGCCCGCCACGGGCAAGCCTTCCAGAAGGCCGTCGGGAATCTTGTCCTCCTCAATCCGCGCCCCCAGCACAACCCCGGCGGGCCTTTCCCGCAATTCCCGGGAACTCTTTCCCTCCAGCCAGGGGAGAACCACAAAATCCGTTGCCGGGTCAAAACGGATCAGCGTTGCCCGGACATCCCCCACGGGCGCGCTGCCCAGGTATTTCTGGCGGGTCGCGGCCTCGACCTCGGGAAAATCCTCAAGCCGCCCTTCCGCCTCGTCCGGCACAACGCCCCGGGCCGGCGGGCCCTTGGCCGGATCGACCTGTCCTGTCTCCTTTGTCCCCGGCGGGACAAGGGCCAGGTCCGATCCCATCAGCCGGCGGTTGCGCTCAAGCTCCTCCTGAACGCCCCTGGTCGTGAAAAGGGCCGTCAGGACCATGGCAACCGCCAGGGCAACGGCGAAAACGATGAAGACGTTATACGCCTTCCGTCCCTTCAGATTGTTCAGCGCGAGATTCCACATAGGTCATTCTTTTTCCTGATTGCCGCCTGAGTCGGGTTGCTACCAGACGGGCCGGCGGGGATCGTTGGCGGTTTTTCTCCTTCTGCGCAGAAAGAGCAAAAGGCCCGCAAGGATCAGCGCCGCGCCCGCCGCGATGGCGTACAGGACGAAGGGGGAATCGCCGCCCGGGCGCGACAGCCCTTCCGCCTGCGTATCCGTGTAGGACAAAAGGCCGAAGGTTGTGCCGGCGAGCAGGACGGGAGGTCTGGCGGGCATCATGCGCATGGTGTGCAGGAAAGGATTTTCCAGGCCGACGTTGATGTCCTTCCAGGTCGCGCCCCCGTCCTCGCTCCGGTACGCCCCGCCCCAGGCCCCGGCATAGATCAGGCCGGAGTAGCGCGCATCCGAGGCGAAAGAAAAGATGGTGGTGGTCAGCAGCTCGGTCTCTTCCCAGGTTCTTCCGCCGTCCACCGTCCGGAAAGCGCCTCCGTTGGCGTCGCCGACATAGACGTCCGTCGGGGTTGCCGGATGGTAGGCCCCCGCCAGCACGATGTCGGGGTTTTCCGGATCAATATGCAGGGCGAGAATGCTCAGGCTGCTCAGGCCCTGATTCCTGTCCACCCAGGAGACCCCGCCGTTGCCGCTTTTGAAGACCCCGGCGCCGCCCGTGCCAGCGTACATGAACTGGGGGTTCTTCGGATCGATGGCGATGCAGTTGACGTTGACGGCCCGCTTGAAACCGGAGGTCATGTGCCACCTCTTCCCGCCGTCGGCGCTGAAGGCCACCCCGTCCTGAATGCCGATATAGAGGAGATTGGGGTCCTTCGGGCTGATGACGATACAACGGACGTACAGGTTGGGAAGCCCCTCGTTGCTGGCCTGCCAGGTGCTTCCGCCGTCAAGGCTCTTGAAGATTCCCCCGCCTTCAAAGCCGAGGTACAATTCCTTGCTGTTGAGCTGGCTGACCGCCAGGGAACTCGGCAGGATGCCGCCGGGAAGGGCTGCCCCCAGATCGGCCCAGGTCGCCCCGCTGTCCAGACTTTTTTTCAGGCCCCGGGAGGTGACGGCATACAGGGTGGAAGGCCGCACGGGGTCGCTGACCAGGGAAACGATATGCACCCCGTCCAGAGCGACCTTGCGCCAGACGTTTTCCTCCGCCCGGAGCGGGGAAAGGACGGAACAGAAAAGAACAAAAACAAAGAGCAAACGGAATGTCCTGTTCATCGTATCATCCTGCATCTTCCGGATATATGCGCTAAAAAGCAAACTTTGCTTCCCTACGGGTGAATGATTTTCCAGACGCGTTTGTCGCGGACCAAATCCATATTCGTGTCGGAAATATACGGGCCGAATCCCAGAGGGACAAGGACTCTGACGACGACAACGGCTGTATCCTCCGTTATGGTTTCGTCCTTTATTTCCAACTCCATCTCCGGGGAGTACATGGACACCCGGTCCTTGAACTGGTTGATGGTGTTGTTATAGTGCCGGAGACTGATCAGGCCGTAGGCCCTGTCATAGTCCTGGGCTTTCAAGGCCGCGAAATAGTCTTCCACCACCTGCCGGGGAGAGACCTCGGGCATTTTGATGTTGTCGAGATAATAGCGGGTCCCGAAAAATCCCAGCAGGCCTGCCAGGATGAGGCAGACGACGGCCAGGGCCTTTTTTTTCGTCTTATTCTCCATGCCTGGATTCCTCCCCAGCCGCGCTTTCCGGAGACGGTCCGGCCGGATACGGGAATAGCTGCTGGTTTTTCAAAAGGCAGGCGGTCCCGAGAGCGGCGTAATCCAAGGCGTGGGTCACCATGACGATGGTCACCCCCTGGCGGTTGATGTTCTGAAACAGGCTCATGATCTCCGCCTCGGTCGATTCGTCCAAATCGCCGGTCGGCTCGTCGGCCAGAATGATGGACGGCCGGTTGATCAGCGCCCTGGCGATTGCCGCCCGGCGCTGTTGTCCGCCGGAGAGCTGGGAAGGATAGGCCTTTTCCTTGTCGGCTATCCCGACCATGGCCAAAAGGGACCCGGCGAATTCCCTGTCCTCGCGGTTGGGGCTTCTGCCGCCGAAGGCGATGGGCAAAAGGACGTTGTCCAGCACGCGCAAGGTCGGAATCAGGCTGGGAAACTGAAACACAAAACCGAGCTTCCGGTTTCTCAGGGCCGCCAGTTCGGGTTCGGACAGACGCCAGATGTCGACGTCGTCAATGAGCACCCTGCCCTCGTCCGGTCTGGTCAAACCGCCCATGATGCTGAGCAGCGTCGTCTTCCCTCCTCCGGAGCGCCCGGTGACGAGGACAAAGGCGGAGTCCGCGATCCGCCAGTCTATCCGCTGCAGCACGTCACTGCGCTGATAGCGTTTGCCGATGTTTTCCAGCCGGATCATCTCGGATCATTCTCCTTTTCTGATGGCTTCGTAGGGATCAAGACCGCTGACGCGACAGGCGGGATACAGCCCTCCCAGGATCCCGGCGGCAAGCGCCGCGAGCAGGATGAGCAGGGCGACGGCGAAGAGGGACTGCCCGCCCGGCCAGATGTACATGTTGCCAATCATCTCCGTAATCCTGTCCCGGCTGAAATAGGCCGCGCAAAATCCGGCAAGAACGCCGAGCAGCCCGCCTGCCCCGGCGATGCAGACCGCCTCGAGGACAATGAGCTGAAAGACGACCTTCCGTCTGGCGCCCATGGCCCGGAACAATCCGATCTCCCGCAGCCGCTGCCGGACGGACAGGGCGAACAGGCTGCCCGTCAGGGCGAGGGCCAGAAAGCTGAAAACGCCGCCGGCCAGAAAGAGGATCTCCACCAGGGTCCGCAACTCCCGGCTGAAGAAGCGGGTCAGGAGATTGGCCGTCAGGGCCGCGACTTCCGGGTTTTTGGCCTCGATGCTCCCGGCCACCGCCGCGGGGTCTTCCCCGTCCTCCACCCTGACCATAATCGCCGAGATTTCGTCCTTGTTCACAGGAACGGGATAGAGAGGGGATTCCCAGGTCAGCCGGTAGGCGACATTCAGGGTGAGAAAGACCGTATAGTCGGTGCCGAGCCCCGTCGGCTCCAAAATCGTGGCCACGGTAAAAGGCTTGCCCATGAAAATCAGCCGCTGCCCGATGGCCTTTTCAGGGCTGCCGACAACGGCGGAAATGACCTTGGCCCCGACAATGATCTGGTTATCCCGCTGCGGTCCGCCGGTTTTCCGCAGCACCCAGGGGGCTATGGTGAAATCCCGTTCGGGGTCATAGCCCACCAGGGCCACCTGCACCACGCAGCAGGCCGCGTCCAGGCTGCGCAGGAAAACCTGGGCGCTGGTCCGCCCGACCCCCGGCGTCTGCCGCACCTTCGCCTCCAGGGAAGACGGCATGTAAAAGGTGGTGGGATCGCCCGAAATCAGCACCGAGAGCGCCTCGTCCCGGGCCTCGGCCGGCACGACCACAATATCGGCCCCAAAACGCTCCCTGGAAGTCTGCAGGGTGTCCTGAATGCCCCTGGAGAGGACGGCGGCCAGAAAGAGCGTGGCGCAGGCCAGGGCCATGCAGCCGATCATCAGCCAGGACCGGAACGGTTTGCGCCTGAGATTTTTCCTGACCAGATAAAAAACCTGCCGCATGGATGTCGCGCCTCGTCAGTGCGTTTTCCCCGCCGGATCAGTCCGCCAGGGTGAAGTCAAAGGACTGCTCAACGACCTGACCCCCGTCATCCCGGAACAGCGCCCTGATCCGCCAGTACCCGCCATGACCGAATTGAACCAGGGCAAGGTAGTTCCCGCCGTCCGCCTCTTCAAAGCGCAATTCCAGAGGATAGCCCTGCATCCGCATCTCGGGCATCCAGACCTCGCCCGTCACGCTCCCGCCTTGCGCCGGCCTGCCGGCGGCGTCGCGCACCGTCAGGCTGACCTGGACCACGCCGGGCCTGTCCGGCAACCGCAATGTCCAGACATGGTCCGGGGATCGCTTTTCCAGGCTGATTTCCCGGCCGGCCGGGGCCGCGGAGGCTGAAGCCGGAAGACCGGCGGCGGCCCAGCAAAAGAGGCAGAAAAGGACAAAAAGGCGCTGTTTTGACGCAGGGATCATCTCCGGCCCCCTCCCTGAAAGTTCGCGGTTGCCCCCCGCCGGGAGAATCCGGCGGGAAGCGCCGCCCGGCCGTCACCAGCCGGGCACATCGGCGTCCATCATCCAGAAATACTGCGGATAGCGGTAATGAAGAGCCAGCCACCTGTTGTCATAGCGGGTTGAAAAAGCGTCCACCGTCCTCGGGGCGGAGGCGAAGGCCTGGCCGAAACCCTTTTTGTGGCAGCTGGCGCAGCTCCAGCCGGGAGTCGTGCTGCCGGTATGATAGGTAAAGGTCACAAGGGCCAGAAAAACGGCCAGACTGAAGGGGAAAAGCAGCCTGCGCAGCCATTTTTTCCGGCGGGGCCCGCGATCCGCAAGGGGCAACAGAAGCATCCCCGCCAGCAGGATCGCCGGGATCCAGAACACCCCGATCATTTCCCTGTCAGCCTGGAAATAGCGGGTGACCTGGAAAAACATCAGGAAGAGCCAGTCCGGCTGGGGGAGGGGAGAGGTGGTAATCGGGTCGGCAACGTCCTGCCTCTGTATCCCGAAGGCCGCCAGAGCGCAGAGCGCAAGCGCCGTCCCCGCGACAGCGGCCGCCGCGCGCGGAAAGCGCCGGGGGGCGGGCGGCTCAGTTCCGGCCGGAAGGGATTTATTTGTCGCCATCGGGAAACCTGCCTCTCCGCCTCGGCGCGCCGGGGCGAAATCCGCGGGCCAGAAAGAAATGGGCGCTGAAACAGACGCCGGCCAGCAGGGGAAGCACAAGGATATGGAGGGCGAACCATCTGCCCACCGGCACGATGCCGTTCGCCGTATCCGAAAACAGAAACCATTTCAGCGCGCCCGCGAAGAGGGGCAGACGGTCAAGCCAGTTCCCCACGGTCTTTACCGTCCAATAGGCCCGGAAATCCCAGGGCAACAGATACCCCGTCAGGGCAAAGGCCGCGGCCAGCAGAAAGAGCAGGATTCCGCTGCACCAGATCAGCCACCCGCGGCGCCAGGCGCCGCGGAAAATCACGCGCAGAACGTGCAGGCAGAGCAGAGACATCAGGATAAAGGCCCCCCAGCGGTGCAGCGAACGGGAAAAGAGGCCCAGCCGGACGTCCCGCTCGATAAATTCAATGCTCTCCCAGGCATCCGCCGGGCTGGGCTGAAAAAACAGGCTCAGATAGATCCCGGACGCGGCCTGGAAGAAAAAGACCATAAAGGCCAGACCGCCCAGAGCGCACAGCCAGTCCGCCCGGCCGGGGGAGGCGGGCGGCTTGTCGCGTTTTTGTCCGTTGGCCATCTTTCTCCAGCCCATTTGCGCCGCGCGGGCGGACAGCGCCGGCCCGCCCCGGCGGGGTCCGGGGCAAAGCCCCGAACCCCCGGCGATCCTTACGATTCAACAGTAAACCAGCCGCGCATCTCCAGATGGAGCGGCCCGCAGAAATAGGAGCAGAACATGGCGAATTTGCCGGCCCTGTCGGCGACGAATTCAAAGATGACCGACTTGCCCTGGGGAACGCCCCAGTTGGTCTGCAGGCCATACTCGTTGATGATGAAACCGTGAACCGGAGCGGGGTCGTTGGTCAGCCCCGTGGCCTTGTCAATGTTCGTCAGGATGACGCGCACCCTGTCGCCCTTTTTCACCGTCACGTTATCGGGCTTGAAGCCGTAGCTGAACTCCTGGAGACGGACTTCCACCACTCCGTCGCCGGTCTTGGTCACGCCCGGAGCCCCTTTGTCCTCGGGCACGAGCCTGGCCTTCACGGTGGGATCCTTGTGCGGCGCCCAGATGGAGGCGAATCCTTCCGGAGGCAGTTCGGTGTTCAGATACCCACGCACGGCGTCCGCCTTGATGATCTTGGCGTTATGCGGCTCGGGCACCGTGGGCGCCCTGGCGATCACCTCGTCCTTGGACAGGTCGATCAGCTCGACGTTGGTCGGGTCCTGGTTGGAGATGGAACCCGCGAAAAGGCCCGTGGAGTATTTGTTCCAGACGGTGATATACTTGCTGTCCGGCGTGATCTGCAGATGCCCCGGCCGGTAGTGGACAGGGATCTTCTTGACCATCTCCATCTTTCCCAGGTCAATCTTGGCCACGGCGTTGTCCACAAACAGGGTCGTGTAGGCCCATTTCCCGTCATTGGTGAAGACGGTATGCAAGGGACCGGGGGCCGGGCTTTTTTTGAATCCGGGGACCGCGGGCGTCAGGTCGATCTCCTTGATCACTTCCAGCTTGGCGACGTCAATCACGGGAATGTTCCCGGAGAGCTTGCCGGCGACAAAGGCGAGTTTCCCGTCCATGGTCAGGTCGATGCCGTGGGGATTTTTGCCCGCCGGGATGAACTTGATCCGCTTGAAGCCGTCCACCTCGATAACATGGACGCCGGAGCGGTAGTAGTCGGTGGCCAGACAATATTTCCCGTCATGGGTGACCAGGAGATAGTCCGGAGCCGACTCCTGCCCGTCGGAGACGTCGATGGTCTCGACCTTGCCGCTGGCGATGTCAATCTTCGCCATTTTTCCGGACAGTTCGCCGGTGGCGAAGAGCGTTTTCCCGTCCGGGGTGATGGCGATATGGTGGGGCCCGAAGGGCGCGGGGATATTGATCTTGCGGACAAGCTCCTGGGTGGAGATGTCCACGACCCCCACGGAGGAGTCGCCCTTGTCGTTGATAAAGACATACTTGCCGTCAGGGCTTCCGTTGGTTCCGGGCTGGTTGGAGCCGGAGAAGACCGGCTCATGGGTGTCGACGCCCACAGGGATCAGTTTGATGGTCTGCAGGCTGGGCAGGCCGATAACCTGCAATGTTCCGGAAATGCCGCCGGAAGCGAAAATAATGTACTCGTCTTTGGCGTTGAGCGGGGCGGCGTTGGCCTCCAGTCCCGTTGCCATGACCATGAGCAATGCCAGCAATTTGACAGTCGCATGCAGAATTCTTTTCTTGTTCATACTCAACCTCTCCTCACCTTGCAATCCGACAGGAGATACAATCTTTTCCAGGACAACAATCCGCTTTCTGACGCCGTAGATTCCAAACCCGTGCCCGCAACTGCATCATCTGCCCGTTCCTCCCTTTTTACAGGTTCACTTCTTTTGGCCTGTCTCCTTCTTGCGGGAAAGATAGGCGGATACCGCGTGCCTTTCCGGATCACTCAGGGGAATCAGGGACATAATCGTCGTCTGGCTGACAATTTGCGGGTTCAGAACAACCCGTTCAATATAGGCCCTGTTCGCCCGGGAGCCAATCTGGGTCAAATCGGGAGCGATAAACCCGCCCTTGCCATCCATGGAATGGCATATCTGGCAGAACCTGCCGAAAATATCCTCCCCTTCGGCTATCTGCTCCCCCGTGATCGGAGGCAGAACCATCCTGTAGCCGTGCAGCTCGTCCTCCACCACGGAAATGACGGTCAGGGCGACGACGGAAAACAGGCTCGCCAGGCATACCGCGGCCGCGACCGGTCTCTTCCTGATCCTGGTGGTCTCGCCTTTGTCAAGGAAGGGCAGAAGGATCAGCAGGGTAAAAACCAGGGCCGGCAGGACGCAGGTGCCGATAACGACCAGGGGGCCTTCAAAATATTTCAGCAACTGGAAATAAAATAAAAAGTACCACTCGGGCCGGGGGACATAGGTGACATCGCCAGGGTCGGCCATTTCCTCCAGGGGCACATCCCAGACGAAGGAAAGAAGCGTGAGGATCAGCAAGACCGCCACGGCGGTGAGGGCCTCAAGGAACAGGTGATGCGGATAAAAAAGGGAGGGGCTTTTTTCCGCTTCCGCGGATGGGGCATCCCTGTTCGCCATGTTCGCTCAACCTTAAGGTTACAGGGGGCGGGAAAGGCCCTGGCGCCGCACCATAAAGAAATGGGCCGCCAGGAAGAACACCAGGAACGCCGGCAGGAACATGACGTGGATGACGAAAAACCGGACCAGGGTCAGGGAACCCACCTCCTTTCCGCCCCGGAGGGCGTCGGCCAGAAAATCGCCCACAAGGGGAATGGTCGCGACCATGTTCACCCCCACCGTCGTCGCCCAATAGGCTTTCTGATCCCAGGGCAGCAGATAGCCGGTGAAACAGAACCCGGCGACAACCAGCAAAAGGAAGATCCCGACAATCCAGTTCAACTCCCGTGGTTTCTTGTAGGAGCCGGTGAAGACGACGCGCGCCATGTGCAGGGAAACCATGACCACGGCCGCGCTCGCGCCCACCTGGTGGATTCCGCGCACAAAACTGCCGAAGGAGGTTTCATTCTGGATGTAATTGACGCTCGCGTAGGCGTCCTCGGGAGAGGGGACATAATAGAGCATCAGGAAAACACCGGTCAGCGCCTGAAGCAAAAGAATAAAGAAGACAATCCCCCCGAAGCAGTAGATCATCGCGGACAGATTCTTCAAGGGATCGGCATGGGCGGGAACTTCATGATCCGCAATGCCCCTGATCAGCGGGCCGAGATTGAGGCGTTCGTCAAGGAAGCGGTAAATTCTGCTCACGCGTACGCATCCTGGATGAAGATTGTGTCGGCTTCAACCTTGACCGGCAACCGGGCCAGAGGTTTCGGCGGAGGCCCCTCCAGCACCCTGCCCTGGGCGTCGAAGGCGCCCCCGTGGCAGGGGCAGGTGAAGCGCTGGGTGACGGAATTCCAGTCCACCCCGCAACCGAGATGGGTACACCTGTTGGTCAGGGCCATGACGCCGCCATCCGCCTGCTTCAGGACAAAGGCCATCCTGCGCGTTTCCGACATCCGCCAGCCGTCCTTGCGCGCATAGCGATAGGTTATCTTCGTGGGTTCCCCGTCCCTGAGCTGGGTCACCTCGGCAATGGAGATCCACTCCTGCCGACCCTTCTTCAGCGCCGGCGAAAGGAAGAATCCGGCCAGGGGGATGCCGAGGCCCAGCCCGAAAAGGCCGGCAAGGGCCTTGATGCCGGTGACGAAAAACGCGCGCCTTCGCAGGGTGTTCTTTGCTCCGGGTAAAACCACGCTTGCCTCCCTGCCGCCGGCCCGCGGCTCCCCGCGGAACAGCGAAAAAGACAACGGCCTGCGGGATATGCCGCCCGACAAACCCCCGCGCCTTGCGACAACCCCTCCAGAGAGGGTCTGCCGCGTTCCGGCAACGGGAAATACCCCGACCGCAAACGGTCCCCGGACCTCGCCGCGCGGACGGTTGCCGTACGACGGTTGCCGTGCGACGCGTGCGACGGCTGCCGTGCGACGGTTGCCGTGCGACGGTTGCCGTGCCGGGAGGCCGCAATCTTATCTCCTGCCTAACGGCGAAAGTCCCGCAAAGTCAAGAAAAATTTCAATTTGATTTCCCCGGCGGGCGCGAGTGAACGGATTCCGTCCGCGGCCTGGCTCAGGGGCTGGACCCGATCCGGAAATTTAGCCCCCGGATGCAAACCGTCTCCCCTACAGCGCGCCGATATGCTCCGCCAGGACGGCTCTGTCCCCTTCGGGAAGCTTCCTGGCGGCGTCCCGCATGGGTTTTCCGGCCGGGCCGCCGAGTCTGCCTTCGGCGTACCCCGCAAGCTTGTCCAGGAGGACATCCCCGGGCAGGCCCCTGATGGGGGCGCTCCCTCCCGGAGTCAGGGTTCCTTTGTTCCCGTGGCAGCCGCCGCAGGATTTTTTATACAGGGCGGCCCCATCGGTGGCCGGGGCGGCGGACCCCGCGAACCAGAAAAGAAGGAGACCGAGGACGGCGGGAATCTTTTTCACGTCAAGCTCTTTTTGTTTGGGAGCGGCGAGAAAAAGACGGCTGCGACACCGCTCCATGCTCCCCTTTTAGCGCGGACAGAGGCGGAAGGCAACAAAAGATGAGCAAAAGAAGGCCCTGCGGCCCCTCCTTGACCTTGCCGCCGCAGCCGGTATAGATCATCTCCCGCCTGCAATGCCCCGGAAGCCCCCTCAGGCCGGGTTTCCACAATCGAAAAGTAATCGGAAAGCAATCGGAAAGGAGCCGCTCCATGCCCAAAATCCCCGTCAGCACCGTCAAGGCCCCGGCGGCCCTCGGCCCCTATGCCCAGGGCATCGATACCGGAACCCTCGTCTTCACCGCCGGGCAGCTGCCCCTTGATCCGGAGACGGGAGATCTGCCGGCCGACATCGCCGGGCAGACCCGCCAATGCCTGGAGAATCTCAAGGCCATCCTGGAAGCGGCCGGATCCGGTCTGGACAAGGTGGTCAAGACCACCGTCTTTCTGGCCGACATGGACGATTTCGCCGCCATGAACACCGTCTACGCCGCCTATTTTCCCGGAAATCCCCCCGCCCGGAGCACTGTGGGCAACCTGACCATGGCCCGGGGCGCCCGCGTGGAAATAGAAGCCGTCGCCATCAGGTAATCCGCGTGAACACCCTCGGCCTCGGCATCTCCCCCTGCCCCAACGACACCTACATCTTCGACGCCCTGATCCACGGCCGCATCCCCCTCGCCCGCCGCTTTTCCCCGCGCCTGGCCGATGTGGAAGAGCTGAACGCCCTGGCCCGCTCCGGCAGTCTGGAGGTGACCAAACTTTCCCTGGCGGCCATGACCGGCCTCCTGGATCGCGATGTGATCCTGGACGCGGGCGCGGCCCTCGGCCGGGGCTGCTGCCCCCTGGTGGTCAGCCGATCCCCCCTGTCCCCGGAAGAATGCCGGACGGCCTCCCTCGCCGTTCCCGGCCGCATGACCACCGCCAACGCCCTGCTGACCCTGACCAACCTCTTTCACGGCCCCCGCCTCGAAATGGTCTTTGACGCCGTGATCCCGGCCGTGGCGGAAGGCCGGACCGAACTGGGCGCCATTATCCACGAAGGCCGCTTCACCTATGCCGCCCACGGCCTGCATCTCGTTCTGGACCTCGGCCGCTGGGGGGAGGATCGCACCGGCCTGC
>JAISNZ010000206.1 GCA_031275955.1 Desulfovibrio sp.
CGGGCCTTTGCCGCCCGCATGGAAGAGGGCAGACTCCCGGAGGCGCGCCGGATCCTGGACAGGGCTCTGCCTCTGGCCGGACTGCTGGCCCGGCTCTGTCCCGGGCCCTGCCGGAAGCATTGCCGCCGGGCCGAGGTGGACGCGGCCGTCAACCTGCCTCTCCTGGAACGGGCCTGCGTGGCCCATACCCCGGCGGTCCGGCCTCTGGCCCTGCCGGCCACGAAAAAGCGCCTGGGCGTTCTCGGCAGCGGCCTTTCCAGTCTGACGGCGGCTTACGAGCTGGCCAGAAAAGGCCATGAGACCACCCTGTTCCACGCCCCCGGCGGTCCGGCCGCCGCTCTGTTCCTCCTGCCGGAAGCCCTTCTCCCGGCCGAGGCCATCCGGGAAGCCCTGGAGACCCTGGCCTCCCTGCAGATCGCCTTTGTCCCGCTGCCTCCCCCGGATCCGGCCTCCCTGCGGGACCTGCGCGCCGAATTTCACGCCCTGTATCTCGGCCAGGACGATCCCTCCCTGCGGCTGGAGGCTTTCGGCCTGGAAGGGGGCGATCTCCGCATCCATCCCCTCACGGGGGAGACGAAAACGCCAGGACTCTTTGCCGGCGGTTTTCCCGGGGAAGAAGGCGCCCTTTTTCTGGATGCGGCCACGGCCGGAAAACTGGCGGCGGGCTCCATCACCCGCGTCCTGCAGGGAGTGGCGCCGGACAGCGCCCGGGACAAGGACGCTCCCTACCCCTCCCGGCTGTATACGAACCTTGCCGCTGTTTCACCCTCGCCGCCCGTCCTGCCCGGGGACGAACGCGGGCCGAGTCCGGAAGAGGCCAAGGAGGAGGCCAAACGCTGCCTCCGCTGCCAATGTCTGGAATGCGTCAAGAAATGCGTCTATCTTCAGCATTTCAAGGGCTCTCCCCGAAAATACTCCAGGGAAATGTACAACACGGTGGTCACCGTCAAGGGGCACCGGCAGGCCAACCTGCTGATCAATTCCTGCGCCCAGTGCGGGCTGTGCGCCGCCGTCTGTCCCTACGGAGCGGACATGGGAGGATTTACCGCCCTTCTCCGCCGGGATCTGGTGCGCGGCCGGGTCATGCCGCCCTCGGCCCACGAATTCGCCCTGGAAGACATGGCCTTCAGCAATGCCTCCGCTGTGGCCTTCCTGCGTCCCCAACCCGGACACGAAACAAACGCCTGGCTTTTTTTCCCCGGCTGCCAATTGCCGGCCTCCCTGCCGGAAGAGACAAAAGCCGCCTATGCGCACCTCTGCCGGCATCTGGCGGGGGGAGTGGGGTTTTTCCTCTCCTGTTGCGGCGCTCCCGCCCGCTGGGCCGGGCAGGAGCGGCTGACCTCGGACACGGCCTCCTCCCTCCGGGAGCGCTGGCAGGCGGCGGGCGGGCCTGTCCTGATCCTGGCCTGCGCCTCCTGTCTGGCTTTTTTCCGGGCCGAACTGCCCGATCTGCCGGTGACCTCTCTCTGGGAGACTCTGGCCTCCCTGCCCCTGCCCGAAGGGAGATTGCCTTCCGCCTCCATCCCGGCCCTGCATGACCCCTGCGCGGCCCGCCGGGAACCGGAGGTGCGCGCGGCCGTGCGCAGCCTCCTTGAGCGCATCGGGCAGACGGTGGAAGAGCCGGCCCTGAACGGGGAAACCACCCGCTGCTGCGGCTACGGCGGTCTCCTGGACGCCGCCAATCCTCCCCTGGGCGCGGCCGTGGCCCGCAGCCGGGCCCAGGACACGGGAAATACGCTCCTGTCCTACTGCTCCATGTGCCGGGATCGCCTCCGGTCCGCGGACAAACCCTCCCTGCACCTTCTGCAGCTCCTGTTCCCAGGAGCCATCCCGCCGGACGCGGCGGCCCTGCGCCCGGCCCCCGGCATCTCCCGCCGCCAGGAGGAACGGCTTGCCTTTCGTTCCTCCCTGCTGCAAAAGATCTGGAAGGAAGAACCGCAACAGCCCCCGGGGCAGGATCGCCTGATGGACCGCCTGCTGATTGACGACGATGTGCTGCAACGCCTGGAACAGCGCCGCATCCTGCGCTCTGATCTCGCCCTTGTCCTCTCCCGGGAAGGGACCACTCTCTTCACCAGCCCGGAAAGCGGACGATCCCTGGCCGCTTTCCGGCCCCGCCAGGTCACCTTCTGGGTGGAATACAGCCTGACCGAAGACGGGGACTACCGCATCCACGACGCCTACTGCCACCGGATGGTGGTGCCGGGAGTCCCCGACGATCCCCGCGGCCCCCTTTCCGGCCTGGCGGATCTCCCCCCGAAAGACGCGCCGGATCGCTGCTGCAAGGACGCCACCGGCTGCGGCGCGCAGAGAAAGGTATGAAAAAGGACGACCTCTCGGAAATCACGGCGGCAGGCTGGGTCTGCGGCAGGTGCCGTATCCCTCTGGAGCGCGGGCCCGTGAACATCACCTATATGAAAAGCAGTTTTCCCGTGGAACTGCCGCGTTGCCCCCGTTGCGGCTTTACCTTCATCCCGCCGGAACTGGCCATGGGAAAAATGCTGGAAGTGGAAAAAATCCTGGAAGATAAATAGGACAAGCCCCGATCCGGGCGGCGCTGCCGGAAAAGCCATGAACCTTTCCGTCTCCCCCTATGAAAACCCGTGTCTGGCGCGCCTGACCGGATCCGCCCTGCGTCCCGGAGGGCTGGAGCTGACCGGGGCGGCCCTGGCAAAACTTCCCCTGGCGCCGGGATCCGCCCTGCTGGATGTCGGGTGCGGCCCCGGAGAGACCCTGGCCCTTTTCGCCCGATCCGGGCACCGCGCCTATGGCCTGGACCCCTCCCGGGCCTTCGTCCGCCAGGCCGCCGCCCGCGGCCGGGTCTTGCGGGCCAGGGCCGAGGACCTGCCCCTGACCCCGGCCGTCATGGACGCCGTCTTTTGCGAATGCGTCCTCTCCCTGACCGCGGACAAAAGGGCGGCCCTCGCGGAAATGCGCCGCGTCCTCATCCCCGGCGGCTTCCTTGTCCTGGCGGACATCCA
The DNA here is from genome assembly GCA_031275955.1 of Desulfovibrio sp. Taxonomy (GTDB): domain Bacteria; phylum Desulfobacterota; class Desulfovibrionia; order Desulfovibrionales; family Desulfovibrionaceae; genus Frigididesulfovibrio. The sequence goes on from JAISNZ010000206.1 coordinate 2,982, forward strand.
CAGCCGCGAAGCCGTCCCGCCGGAGGCGAAATCCTCCC
>JAISNZ010000226.1 GCA_031275955.1 Desulfovibrio sp.
GAGTTTGAGGGGGCAAAGCCCCCTCAAAGGGAATAAATCAGTGTTTCCTTAAGGTTTCGCCGTGACGCCCTCGGCGCCTCTGTGGGCTTGCGCCGGAATTTTCAGCGGAGCGCTTCCAGATAGCTGCCCAGCGACTGCACGCGCGCGGAGGCGAAGAGGCGGACTCCGCGGCGCGGGCCGGACAGCGCGGTTTTTTTCGGGAAGGGTTCCAGAGAAGAGAGGAGGTCGCGGCCGGCGGTCCCTTTTCCCTTGTCGGCCAGGGCGAGCTGCCGGGAGAGGGCAAGGACCCGGGCGGCATAGACGTTGTCCTGGTTATAGGATCGCAGGACGGCGAACTGTCCGGCCGTCGTCTTTGCGCTCCGCCAGCCGTGGGCTTCAAGATAGTTGGCGGCGCTGTACAGGGCGTCAACCACGGAGAAGAGGTTGACGGCGCCGTCCCCGTCTCCGTCCAGGCCATAGGGGGCGATGTTGGAGGGCATGAACTGGCAGATGCCGACAGCGCCGTAGCGGGAGCCCGGGAGGAGGCTCACGTCCAGATTGTTGTTTTCGCCATAGCGGATGAGGGCTACAAGTTCGGCAAAGGCCCAGTCGGATTTCGCCTTGAGGGTGGCGGCAAGGCGGACGGCGGGGATGCGTTTGATCTGGCGGTTGTTGCCGTCGCCGGCCAAAAGGGCGGGGGTGGTGGTGGCGGCCATGCCGGCGAGGGAACGCAGGGCCGGGGTTCTGCCCAGGTCCAGGCCCAGGCCCGTCTCCACCAGAAGAACGGCAACGGCGATGGTGCCCGGAACGCCGTGTTTTTTTCGAATATCCTTGAGTTCCGCCGCGTATCTGGCGGTAAAATTCCGGTACGCGCCCACGGTGGCGTCGGCGATGGGCTGCTCGAATCCTTCGGGAGCGGGCGGGACGTCTGTTGTCCCGATGTCGATGCCGCCGACCCCGTATAATTCGGAGATCTTGGCGGCCATGAAGGCCGGGGAATAGGAGGAGGGCCCCAGGCGGGCGAAAAGCTCCTCCATCTTTTTGCGGGCAAAGCCTTCGGCTGCGAGGCGGTCCAGCAGGGGAGCCCAGGCGGGATCCAAGGGATCCGGGGGAAGGGAGGTTTCCCGGGCGGCAGGCAGGGGCCTTTCCGGGATCTGGCTGGCGGGTGACGCGGCGGCCGCCGGGGAGAAAGTCTCCCGCGGCGGGGAAAAAAGGGCGGCGGTGGCGATGCGGGGGAGGAATCCGACCGCGGCGATGCGCACAGGGGTCTCCAGCGGCAGGGAAGGGGAGGCCCTGCGCTGAAAATCACGGGCGGACCAGACCAGAAAGGCGATGCAGCAAAAGATCGCGGGCAGGAGGAATGTCCCCCGCTCCAGAGGATGCGATCCGGCCCGGCGGGGGACCAGGCCGGAGGCGGATCTTCCCGGATTCTTCGGCGCTGGCTCAGCCTTGCGGCTACCGGGGAACAGGCTCCGGAGAAAAGGGGAGAACAGAGGCTTGTGCGCCACAGATACCCCGCAACGGGAAAAATATTTTCCCGACTATACAGAAACGGGGGTCAAAGGCAAGCCGGGAAGAGGGCCCTTATTTCCCCATGACCCGGGCGGCATGGGCCACCAGATCCAGCAGCGCCTCCCGGCCCTCTGGCGGCACGGTCCTGAGGATATCGGCGATGCTCGCCGCCAGGGCCTCCGCGTCTTCGTCATGCCGCCGGAACAAATGGGTGACCGAGCAGCGCAACGCCTCGGCAAGGCAGGGCAGCCTGGCCATTTTAGGGGCCATGCTGCCCTTCTCCATCCGGGCCATGGCATCCTGGGTGATGCCCAACTTCGTCGCCAGTTCCTTCTGGCTCAATCCCAATCTGCGTCTTCGCTCGGCGATGTTTTTGCCAAGGATCTCGGTGATCGTGCTGTTCGGCATAGCAGGCCCCCGCGGATTTGCTCTGCGCCACGGAATCTTGGGGAGCTTATCCTGCCGTGGAAAGACTTTAACTCTTTTTAATAGACTTTTAATTCTGAAAGTGATATGCGTTTACCCGCGCCTGAGGTGATGCCGTGACGGCCGGGCCGGGACGGGCTTGGCGCTGCCGGGACGGTGAAACGCTTCGCCGGCGACAATCCCGCCCCCGCCCCGGGGCAAGGATTCGCTTGCGGGTTCTTAGCAGAGCAAAGGGTATATTTTCAATGTTCATTTGCTCTAACGGCAAGGGCAGGGACGCGGAAACCAGGGTATTTTCACGGCGGGGAAACACGATCTTTGCGCTTCCCCGGGAACCTCGCTCCCCTTCGGCGCTCTTCACGGCTTTGCCCCGGCCGCGGGGGAGAAACTTCCAGGGCAGGGCACGGCCCTGCGGATTCGGAGTCCGTCATGAAACAGCATGGTTTATTGTCTTTGATCCTGGCTCTCCTCCTGTGCGCCGCTTCCGCCGCGAGCGCTGCGGAACCCGGCCGGACGATTTTCTGCCAGGGGATTACGGAGGCCTGGGAACCCGTTGAGCCGGGAGAGGTCTTTGACACCAATGTCGTCTCCGCCCTCTTCATGAGCCCCAAGCCCTTCGGCAACATGCAGATGGTCCTTTCCATCTACCGGGATGGCGAGCAGGCGCAGGAACTGCTGCACAGGGAGTCCGGAGACGTCAATCCTTCCTGGGACACCCTGTATCTTGGGAATATTCCCCTGCCGGCGGTGGGCAAGTACAGCTTCGTCCTTTCCTCGCCCGGCGGGGAGATTTTTTCCTCCGGCAGCGTGACCATCAAGGAGAAGACCGTGGAAAAATCCATTCCGGAGAAGAATGAGGTCGAGGGGACGACTCTGGAAGGGCTGTTCAACAAGTTCAAGGATCAAACCAAGCCCAAAAGCCAATAGGGAGGAAGGTCATGAAAAGGTTGTACTTCGCTGGTCCGCTGCTGGTTCTTGTGATGCTGGCCCTGGCCGCTCCGGCCTTTGCCGCCAGAAAAACCCGGGATCTGGTTTTTGAGGAAGAGGATGAAAACGCCGCCGAGGAAATCGCCAAAGACGCCAAAATCGAAAACCCCCAGCTCATTGCCGTGCAGACCACGCTGGATCTGACCCGCAACGGGGAAACCGTCTCCGTGACCCCCAGCCATGAATTCCAGTCCGGCGACAAGGTGAAGCTGCGCTACACCACCAACGCCGACGGCTATGTCTACTGGCTGGCCAAGATGAGCTCCGGCAAATACGCCGTGCTCTTCCCCACCCCCCAGACCGGCATGGACAATTTTATCAAGAAAAACGAGGAGCATACCGTTCCGGTCAAGGGTTCCTTCCGCTTTGACGACACCCCCGGCACGGAAAGCCTGCTCATGATTTTCTCCGACGGCAAGGTGCCCGAACTGGAGCAGGCCGTGGCGGAAGCCGCCGGCCAGAAGACCAACACCGTGGATCAGCAGGCCACTCAGGTCGCCTCCGTGGAGCAGAAAAACACCAGCAAGCGCAAGACCCGCGATCTGGTCTTTGAAGAGGAGGAGGAAGAAGAGGTCGTCACCAAGAGCCAGGTCGCGCCCAAGGGAGAACCCTTTGTCGCCGCCTACGAGCTGATCCACAAATAACCCCGGCGGCTCCGGCGCGGGCGGTTTCGCCCGCGCTTTTTCCGCATAAAGCGCGCCGGGAGATCGTCCCTCCAAGTGTCACCCGGCGCGCCCCCTCCGGAGGGCATGATGAAGCGTCTTCTCCTCTTGTGTTGCCTTGTCTTTCCCTCCCTGCCGGCTTTCGCCGCCTCCGGCCTCGACATGGAGGCCGCCTTCAAGCAAGGGCAGGCCGCCTACGCGGAAAATCGCCTGGACGATGCCGCGCAATCTTTCCTTCAGGCGGCTGAGGGGCTTGCGGCCATGAAACAGGCGGAGAAGGCCCGCGCCGTCTACGGCAACGCGGCCGTTATCCGCATCAGGCAGGAACGCTGGCAGGACGCCCTGGACATCTACGCCAAGGCCCTGGCCCTGCCGGGCAAAGCAGCCCCCGAGGCCCTGGTCAAAATGACCCGCAACATCGTGGTCTGCGCCGAGAAGCTGGACAGGCCCCTGGTCAAGGCCGAGGCCATTGCCCGGATGCTGGCCGCCAAACCCGCCCTCAGCCCTGAAGACTCCATTAATTTTCTCGCCATGCAGGGGGACGCCTACCGGGCGGCCGAACTCTATTTCCCCGCCTGCGCGGCCTATGAACAGGCCCTGGCGGGCAAGGGCCTGCAGGCCGGGCGGCGTCTGGCCCTGCTCACCGGCCTGGGGCTGGCCCAGGGCAACCTGGGGCAGTACGCCAAGGCCCTGGCCTCCCTGGAAAAGGCCCGAGGCGAGGCCGAAGCCCTGCGGGAGCCGCTGCCCCTGGCGGAATCCATCAGCAACATGGGCATTCTGTACTGGGAGATGGGAGAGTACGACAAGGCCGCCACGGCCCTGCGCCAGGCCCTTGACCGGGAAAAGGAATTCCGGTTGCGCCGCAACGAGGGCGTGGACAACAACAATATGGGCCTGGTCTACAAAAACGCGGGCAAACTCAATGAGGCCATGACCTATGTGGACACGGCCCTGGACATCGCCCGCGAGGTGCGCAACCGGCGGGACGAGGCCATCGCCCTCAGCAACAGGGCGCTTCTGTTGCGCATGAACGGCAGGCTGGAGGAGGCGCTGCAAGCCTATGGCGAAGCCCTGGCCCTTTACCGCGAGGTGCGCTTCCGGGAAGGGGAGGCCTCCGCCCTCATGGGGCTGGCCCGCCTGGAAATGGTTTCCGGCAAGGACTATCCCGCCGCTCTGGAAAAGCTGACCCGGGCCTCGGAAATTTACGAGCAGCTCGGCAACCCCGGTTTTCTCGCGGAGTCCTATGTCCAACTCGGGCTGCTCTACCAGAAGGTGGCGACGCCCAAGCGCAAGACCCGCGATCTGGTCTTTGAGGATTCAGAGCCGGTGCTGGTGGAAATGGCCCCCAGGGAGGCCCTGGCCAGAAGCGCGGAATATTTCGCCAAGGCCCTGCCCCTGGCCCAAAAGACGGGGCGCAAGGAAATGCACTGGGGGGCGCTGCACGGTTTGGCCTTTTCCGCCAGGGAAAACGGCGATCTGGTCCGGGCGGAGGATCTGTACGCAAAGGCCGTTGCCGTGGTCCTGTCCATGAAGGGGGCGGAGGAAAATCCGGACCTGCTCCAGGAATTTCTGCGGGACAAGGATGACCTATTCGCCCAGGCCATTGACGTCTGCGCGAAGCTCTACCGGCAGAAAAAGGACCCGGCCCTGCTGAAAAAGCAGCTGGAGTATGACGAGATTTACCGCAACGAGGTGCTGCGGGCCAATATGAAGATGGCGAGCCTGGAGTACGCCGATCCGCAGAAGAAGGCCCTCTACGCGGAGATCATTCAGCTCAGCGCGAGCAAGAAGAAGGCGGAGGCGGCGGCGGCCGCCGCGGCCGCCGCGGACGGAGCCCCCGCCGCCGCAAGCCCGGCGGCCGCGCGGCACGCCACCCTGACGGCCAGGGAATTTGAGGCCCGGCTGGCCCAATGGAAAAAGGACTACGCGCAGGACGCCGTACTCTTCGACTCCATGGCCTCGGTGGACACGGCCCAACTGCAGGCCCTTCTCGGCCCGGATCAGGCCATTGTCCAGTATATCCCCCTGGAGGACGCCCTGATCATCCTGACCATCACCAAGGAGGAGGTGGGGATGACCAGCGTGGCGGTGACGTATGAGGCGTTGGCCTCGCTGATCCGGGATAGGCTGCTGGCCGAAAATATCGAGGACTTCGGCCATGGAAATATCGGGGAGGCCGAGGGATTCCGGCAGGGTATCGACCTTTGCCGGGAACTGTCCGCCTATGTCTACGACCCTGTTCTGGAAAAACTGCGCGACAAGAAACGCCTCTTTTTCATCACCAGCAAATATCTATCCTATGTTCCTTTCGCCGCCCTGGTCATCGGCACAAAGGACAACGGCGCTCCCACATTTCTTGTGGAAGAAAAAATCATTTCCCTGACGAGGCTTTCCTTCTTGCACCAATTTTCCGCAAAACAGAAATCAGATGTAAAATATGACAGCATAATTTCTGTGGGGAATCCTGTACATGCGGACCTGAGCGTTGTTCTCGGAGATCTTCCGGGAGCTGAAAAGGAAGCCGCATTGGCTGTGCAAGCGATAAAATCGGAAAATCCCGATGCCCTGTCAGAAATCCTGCTAAAACAAGGGGCAACAAAAACAGCCTTGTATACAGCATTGAACAACAAGAAGTATTCCATATTCTACTTTGCGACACATGGAGTCCCTTATGCTGAAATACTGGCTGATTCGGGAAAAATACGCAAAAGCGTAAAAAGAGCTGTGGAAAAAGGACAAACATCACTGAATAAAACTCCAATAGAAAGATATCAGGCATTTCTTGATTTTTATGATAAAGTATTCACAAATAATTCTCATTTGAATGGATTTTTATATTTTTCCTATCCTGATGGCAATGAAGATGGAACTCTTAAGCTGAGAGACGTTTTGGAGTTACCTGATTCTGTTTTTGCCAACGCAAATCTTGCCGTGCTTTCAGCCTGCAATACCGCCGTCAGCTATTCCCCAAAGGTTCTGAAAAAGAAGGAAATCCACACCTCCCTTGAAGAAGAGCAGGCGGCGCAGGAACTTGTCGCCGCCGGCTGGACTCCAGGCGTGGATCAGGTCTGTCTGGTGGATAGTTTCATGAAAAGAAATTTTCGCAATGTATTCGGAACATTATGGTTTGCTGACGATGTCGCGACAGCCTTCATTATGGAACATTTCATGCGCAATCTGAAAACCCTGCCGCCGGCGGAGGCCCTGCGGGAAGCGCAGTTGCTGTATCTGCGGCAACCCCCCCCGCGTCCGGCGGACAATGCTTCGGATTACCCTCAGCACCCCTTTTTCTGGGCCTGCGGAAACATTTTCGGCCAATAAGGGCTGCGGCCCTTGGTTTTCCCAACCTCAACCCAAGGAGTTGCCCCCGTGTTCGTCCTCAAACGTGTCCGTCCCCTCTGGATCATTCTGGCCCTGCTGCTGATGGCCGCCATCGCCATCGCCGCGCTGGATGTCTCCGGCCAGGCCAACAAGACCGCCGCCGATGCCGGCTCGTCTTCCGCGGACCTGGAAATGGCCTCCCTGGAAACCATCAAGCCCCCCAAGCAGGGGCCGCCGGTGGATTGGGCGGCGGAACGCCGCATCCGGCAGCAACTGGCCTACCAGGACAAGGCCTATGCCCCCCTGGTGGACAGGGCCAAGCGGGAAATCGACGCCGCCGGCGCCGTTTCCGGCGGCACGGGCAAGCAGATCCTGGCCGCCGCCGGCAAATACCGGGACACCTGCAACAGCTACGCGGATGTCTGGGCCAGGGGCAACTGCGTCACCCGCGCCAATTTGGCCCGTGAGACGGGCGCCACCCGCATGGCCAGCGCCGAGCTTATCGTGGCCGGGGCGGACAGCGCCAAGTCCGACGCCCTGGCGGACCAGCAGTCCAAAATGAACGAGGCCCGCAACGCCTACGCCAAGGAAGCCCAGGCCAACAACGAGCTTTCCGACAAGGACAAGGCGGACATCAAAGCCTCTGTCGTGCCCCGCGCGGAGAGGCTGATCACGGATACCGCGGATCTGGTGATCCGCATTGCCGCCCTGGTGAACCAGATCCAATCCCAGATGACGCCGGCGGGCATTGTGGGTGGCGTCGCCAGTTGCGCCGCCTCGGGAAAATCGGCGGAAGACGGCGTGACCGCCCTGCTCGGGCCTGTCACCAGCCTGCTTTCCCTGGCCAAAAACCTTGCCTCCAACGCGGAAAGTCTCCTGGACGACACGACCCTCCTGACTCAGTAAAGACGCGCCTCCCTTGGGGCCGGACCGGGTCCGGCCCCTCTTCCGGCCCTGTCCTTCAACCCCCCCTTCCGTCATGCGCCCGATCCCCCTCCTCTTGTTTCTCTTTCTTTTCTCCGGCGCGTCCTTTGGCCTGGCCGGCGGGATTTCCCCTTCCCCGGAAGCGCGGGGTCACCCCTGGACCGTCTCCGCCCTTTCTCCCGCGCACGGCCCCGGGCGGACGGTTCCCTCCGCGCGGGACGATCCCGGCCGGAAAGATCGGTCCCTGCGGAAACTTTGGGAGCGCTACGTTCCTTTCGCCGCCCAGCCCCAGAAAGACGAATCCCGTCAACCCCCGGCGTCCCCTCCGGAAAACCCGGCCGCACCTCCGGAAAACCCGGCGGCCGCGCCGGGGAGTTGCGTCGGCGACTCCCCCGAGACGCGCGCCGCGGCCGCCCTCTCCCCCTGGGCCTGGCGGCAATACGGCTATGAGCTGTATTTCGCCTCCGCCGCCGAACTGGCCCGATCCATCTACGGGCTGGCCCTGGAGACGGGCGACATCGGCGGGGAGATGACCCTGGATCGTTTTCAGCGCGGGGCCCAGGGGTTCCATTATGGGGTGCGCCAGATCTGCCCCTGGGCCGAAAATCTGCTCTCGGGCAGGACGCCCCCGCGCACGGAAGAGGAACGCCGCCTGCTGGACCGGCTACTCCTGGAGGGCGTTATCGTCGGCCGGGGGGGGAAGGTCGTCCCCGGAGGAAACATTCATCACGTCCTGGGCGCGGCAAAGGGCAAAAAGCGCGCCCTGACCGACAATCTGGCCCATGAGCGCCTGCATGTGCTCTGGGACGAGGACGAGGCCTTCCGCGAGGCTGGCCTGTCCCGCTGGCGGGCCCTGAGCGGGGAGGAAAAAGAGGCCGTTCGCGCCTCCCTGCCCGGCTATGCCCCGGAAAACGAGGCCCAGTTCGTGGAGGAATGGGCTGTGCGCGAGGCGGAAAAGCTGCCGGCGGAGCAGCGCGAAAAACTTATCGGGCTGTAGGGCATCCGCGGGAAAGGCCCTGCGGAGATGCGCGGGCAAATCCTGCCGCAAGATTGCCGCCAGGCGGCAATCCCGGGCGTAACAGGCTGTAACAGGAAGGGGCGCCATGCGCGGTTTACGATTTTACGGTCTCCTGTGTCTTTGCTCGGTCCTCGCCCCGCAGGCGGAGCAGGCGCTAAGCGCCGTCCCGGCGGAAGAAACAACGGTCAGGGGGTTTTTCTCCTCCTCCTTCGGGAACGGAACAGCCCCGTCCCAGGCGGCCTCTCCGGACGCGGCGGCATCTCCGGAGCCGGCGGCATCTCCTGAGCCGGCGGCATCTCCGGAGCCGGCGGCCTCTCCGGAGCCGGCGGCGCCCTCTTTGCGCCTGTCCGGGGCCATTCTGCGCGATATTCAGGACAAGGGGTTCAGCGTCGTGCCCATTCTCTTCTCCTTTGACCAGGCGGAGATCCGGCCCGCCTCCGGGGAGCAGGTGGCGGCCATCGCCCAGGCCTTGCGGGAGAAGCCAGATCTCTGCCTGCGCATTGAAGGGCATACGGACGCCGTTGGGGATCCCGCCTATAACCGGGATCTCTCCCGTTTACGGGCGGAGGCCGTCAAGGCGGCCCTCGTTGCCCTGGGCGCGGCGGAGAGGCGCCTGCAGGCCCTGGGCCTGGGATCGGAGAACCCGGTGGAGGACAACGCGACTCCGGAAGGCCGGGCGAAAAACCGCCGGGTGGAATTGCACAAGCGGGAGTGCCCCTGACGGCCCCCGCCTCCTGTTTTTTTCTTCAGGAGATGACGTGAAATCCGCGCTTCTTCTTTTCGCCGCGCTGACGCTTTGCTGCCTTGGAGCATGCGCCACGGCTCCCTATACGAACCGCAGCCAGGTCATGCTCTATGACAAGGATGAGGAATTGCGCCTTGGGGAGGAGGCCTCCCGGCAGATTTTTCAGGCCGTCAGGGTGGAGAAGGGAACAGCCCGCGCCCGCCGCGTGGAAAGGGTGGGAAAGGCCATTGCCGCTGTCGCGGAACGGCCGGAGTTTCAATGGGAATTTCACACGGTGGTCCGGGATGAGTTGAACGCCTTCTGCCTTCCTGGAGGAAAGATCTTTTGGTTCTTCGACGTTCACTGTGGAATTGAGGAAGCTGAGAGGCGTGCCTTGGGAAATCATTCTCATATCATTGAATTGCTTTGCTTTATTAAGGGTAAACAGACCCTGC
>JAISNZ010000003.1 GCA_031275955.1 Desulfovibrio sp.
GATAATGGTTTTAGCCTCTGCTCCGAAAGGTTATAATCTCGATAAGATATTAGAATTTCTTGCTGCTGAAAATACAATTTTTATGATTTATCTTGTAGGCATTGATTATGAGCATAAAAATATAAAAACAAAATTGATTTCAATGTTTCAAGAAATATTAATCGATAATACTGTTATACAAGATCATTGGGCTGGAAGAAATTCTCGCGGTGTATCTCAATTTAATGGAGAAGCTGTCAAACAGATCATTCTTAACGGCGAAAATATAATTGACATTGAAAAATCGTGTGATTTTTTAAGGAAAATTATAGCGCTATAATTTTTCTATCTCATTGCATACTGTATTGCGGTTGTTCTTTTGAGTACGATTTTTCTAACTGTTCTGCTTCATCAGAAAACCTCTACGAAAAAGGCGGCCGACGGTATACCGTACCCTACCTACCGCCTTGTCGTTTCAGAACGCGTCGAAGGGCGAGTCAGACAGAAAACCCTACTCACAGGTAGGCATCATTCATACTCACTATGCGATTTTCATAGAACCGTATGGTGCGTCCAATCCTGACGCCCCCGAACGCCTCATAATATCGTCGCACGGTACGGACATCAACGCGAAAAATGGCCGCGACCTCCGCTACTGTGAGGATGCGCCCGATGGCGTTTTCTGATACAGATGACCTCGGTTCCATGCTTGCCGCATAACACGCGGCAGGAAAGCCATCCGCCCCCGCAAGCGATAGAGAACGGAAAAGCCTATGAAAACAAAACCCGGCAAAGAAACTTCCCTGTCTTCTTTCCCTTTGCATTTTACCGATGGGATATCTTTCGACTCCCTGGCGGCATGGGCGGGTGAAGCCGTGTTTCAGCGCGGGCGCGCCTATTACAAATCCGGAAGGGTTCATGATATTGCCCTTGCTTCCAAAGGCCGCGTGCTTGCAACCGTTGACGGAACAAGAAGATATTCCACCATGATTTTCCGAAAGAGCAACGGGGAACTGGCAGACGCATGCACCTGCCCTTACGGATTGCGGTGCAAGCATGCCGTTGCCCTAGCTTGCGCCTGTCTGGCCCTCTCCGCCGGGGAGCAGGCCATCCCTCTTGCCTCCGCCGATGACAAGCGCCTGCTCGACCTGGAGATTGCGTCTCCTGACGAAACGCAACACGCAGGAGACGGCCCTTCCTCGCAAGAACTGGAAGACGCGCTCAAAGAACTCTCCAAAGAACAACTGGTTGCCCTTGTGCTCCAGGCCGCGCGCCTTGCTCCCGAGGTGGCCGCCCTGTGCCCTGGAAAAGCGGAGTCCGATCAAAAAAGCGTTCTGGCCATGGTAAAGGATGTGCGCAGAGCCATGCGCAAGGCGGAGGAAGAACCGGGCTGGGACGATTACGACGGTAACTGCCGGGGAGGCTCCGATTATGAACCGGTGCGCAAGAAACTGGATGTCCTGCGCTTGGCCGGATTTCCGGCGGAAGTGCTCGAATTGGGCTTTGACCTGATTGAAGACAGTAAAAGCCAAATTGAAATGCACGATGATGAAGGTGAAACCCACGATGCTGTTGCCAGGTGCATGGATGTTGTCCTTCAAGCCTTGCGCGATGTGGACTGGCCCATGCATGAAAAATTGCTCTGGGCTGTTGATGCGGTATTGGCCGACGAATTTGCCGTCAGCGACTGCTTTTGGGAAATTTTGCGTGAAACGCATGCCCCGGCGGAGTGGAGCCCCGTGGCTGACAATTTACTGTCCCGCGTTGCCGCCCATGACATTCAGGGTTACGCCCGCCGGGCATTGATTGACATGACCGCGCATACCCTGGCTGCTGCCGGGCGTGATGATGCAATGCTTGATCTTCACAGACAGGAAGCCGTTCATTCCGGAGAATACCTGCCCCTTGTAAAACACTTGCTGGAAAAGGACGAGGACCGGGAAGCCGAGGAATGGATCCACAAGGGTATGGCCGCCCTGGAGAAAAAAGAGCCATATGCGGCTGAGCGGCTCCGCGCCTGTCTGCTGGATCTGCGCAAAAAGCAAAAGGACTGGGATGCTGTTCTGTGCATGCAAACAGAAGATTTTGTTGGCCGCGCTTCATTGGAACAGTTCGAAGCGTGCCGCCGCAGCGCCGAAAAACTCAAAACCTGGCCCGTGTTGCGCCCCTTGCTCATGGATTTTCTCATTGAAAGAAAAATTCCCTGGTCTCAGGATGCCTGGCCCTGTCAAAATCGCGGCAAGCTGTCCCGCTTTCATGAGAAGCACCCCGACTTTACCACGCTCATCGATTTGGCCATTGCCGGGAAAAACTCGGCGGAGGTGCTCAAGTGGTATGATCTGCAACGCAAAACCGGGCGTGGGTACGGCTACAGCGCCGATAGCGTGGCCGACGCCGTGCGGGATTTTGCGCCGGAGCGGGCGATTGCCTTATGGAAGACTCTCGCGGAAGCGCAAATCGCCTTAACCAAGCCCAATGCTTATGCGGCGGCAGCCGTGTTTTTACGCAAGCTGGGCAAACTTATGCGCGAACGTGATATGACGGCGCAATGGGAGATCTACATGCAGACCCTGCGTCATGCCCATCGCCGCAAGGCGCGCCTCATGGAAGTGCTGGACGGGCTGTTTCCGGTCGAAAAACACGTTGCCCGCCAGGATACGCCGAGGAAAAAATGACGGAGGGCGTTTTGGCCGAGTTGTCCCGCCTGCAAGCGGAAAACGCCCACCTCAAGGCAATCTTGCAACAACACGGTATCACTTGGGATATTCCCCTCTCTCCCGCGCCGTCCGTTTTGGAAGACGGCGCTGCCGGCGCCCCGGCAACGCTCTCTCCGGTTTCTCTTTCACCTGCCGAAAAGATTGCCCTTTTCCAAAGCTTGTTCCGTGGCCGAACAGATGTTTATCCCCAAAGGTGGGAATCGCAAAAGGGCACGTCAGGATATTCTCCCGTATGCGGCAATGAATGGCGTCCTGGAATCTGCGGCAAGCCCAAGGTACGATGCGGCGATTGTGAGCACAGGCAACTGACCCCTTTGACCGAACAGGCGCTCTATGATCACTTGGCCGGTAAAAAGACACTTGGGGTTTACCCGCTCCTTCCTGATGATAGCTGTCATTTTCTGGCAATGGACTTCGATGAGGCGCAGTGGCGCGATGACGCCCTCGCTGCGTTACTCTCCTGCCAGCAATGCAATGTTCCCGCCTCGCTGGAAATATCCCGCTCGGGCAAAGGCGCACACATCTGGATTTTCTTTTCCGTGCCGGTGTCCGCTCGTGAAGCCCGCATGCTGGGAGCCGCGCTTGTCAGCCATACCTGCGAAAGAACGCGCCAACTCGCTTTAAGCAGCTACGATCGCTTTTTCCCCAGCCAGGATACATTGCCCAAAGGCGGGTTTGGCAACCTTATCGCCTTGCCTTTACAGAAGACGCCGCGCTCACAAGGCCACAGCGTCTTTGTGGATACAAACTTCACAGCATTTGCTGACCAATGGGCATACCTGAGCACAGTGGTCCGCATGACGCCGGATGCGCTCTCTCAAGCCATTCTCCAGGCGAGTGGCGGCAGACACCCGCTGGATGTGGCGTTCACTACTGACGGGGAGAACACGGTCAAGCCTTGGGAGAATCAGAAGGTTTCATGCCGCAAGATTGCCGGACCATTGCCATCAAGCATTACCTTGGTGCTTGCCAATCAGATATTCATCGATAAACGCGAAGCTCCCCAGCCCTTGCTGAATCGCCTGATCCGTCTTGCGGCATTCGCCAATCCCGAATTTTACAAAGCGCAGGCCATGCGCCTGCCTGTCTGGAATAAGCCCCGGCTTGTCTGCTGCGCGGAAAACCTTCCGCAACACATAGGCCTGCCTCGTGGGTGTCTGGACGCCCTGCTGGAACTGCTTGAGTACAATAGCATTCTTCCGGTTATTGAGGATAAACGCGTCAAGGGCAGCAGATTGTCGGTAAAATTCAAGGGAAAATTGCGCAAGGATCAACAACTGGCCGTAAAATCCATGCTGGCGCAGGATATCGGAGTACTCCACGCAACTACCGCTTTTGGCAAAACCGTGGCTGCGGCGGCGCTTATCGCCAAACGAAAAGCGAGTACCCTTGTGTTGGTTCACCGCGCGGATCTCTTGCGGCAGTGGCAGGAACGACTTGTACAGTTTCTTGGCATAGCATACGGCGATATAGGCGTTGTTGGTACCGGAAAACATAAACCCGGCGGTAAAATTGATATCGCCTTGCTCCAGACGCTTGCCCGTAAAGACGATTTGGGCGAATTTTTAGATGGATATGGCCATATCATTGTTGATGAGTGTCACCACATATCAGCTTTTTCCTTCGAGAATATCCTCAAGCAGGCCAAAGCGCCCTTTATTCTGGGCTTGACCGCCACGCCGCAACGCCGGGACGGGCATCATCCCATTATATTTATGCAATGTGGCGACATCCGGCACAGTGTGGTCCGAACGGAACATATGCCAGCCAGACTTGATGTGAAGGTACAGAGCTTGCCGACTCCCGCGCTGCCACCGGAGCCTGGCATCCATGAGGTGTTCCGCGCTCTTTGTGAAGATGTCGGCAGGAATATTCACATTGTGGAAGATATATGTAAACTGTGGTATGAAGGACGCAAAACACTTGTACTGACGGAACGGACAAGCCATCTGGAAAAGCTGCAAGAACACCTGGCCGCCAAAGACATACCTTGCCACATCCTGCATGGGCACCTGTCTGGCAAGCAACGAGCGCTTGTGCTGGAGGAACTTAAGGCCATGCCCGATACCGCGGCACGGGTAATCCTGGCTACAGGGCGGCTCATCGGTGAAGGCTTTGATCATTCGCCACTGAATACTATGGTGCTGGCCATGCCCGTTTCGTGGCAAGGAACCCTGCAACAGTATGCCGGACGTCTGCATCGGGAACATGCTGATAAAACCGATATTCGGATTTATGACTATGTGGAAAAAGATAACCCGCAATTGTACCGGATGTGGAAAAAACGATGCACAGGGTATGGGGCTATGGGATATCAAATTTCTGAAACAGATTGTTCAACTGATGACATAATCACAATATTACCAAGTAATAGAGAATAGAGCAGCATATGAAAACAACATCCAAACATTTACAGCCATTACGCCTTCCCAGTGTTTTCAACGTGCTTGAACTGAACGAATCCCAGGAAATACTCACGGCTTCGCTGATCGCCTGTCATATATTGTGGCCGGAACTCAAAGAAGAGCGCAGCCGGAGCATGTACATGACGCTGTGTTTGCGAAAAATTCATGATGTGCTGCTGGAGACGGAAAAAGAGTAGGCGCAGACCCAGTTCACCTATCTTGTGGCGCCTAAAATTGAAATCTATCCTTGTGAGGATTAGAGTTCATCTATGGGTAATTTTCTGACACAGGCTGTTGTCTGTCTCATCATCGGCTGTGTAGGCATGATAGGCGTCATGTTGCTGGCGGCAGTCGTTTTTCATGCCTTGGCGGCTTGCTCACCTACCGGCGAGTGAAGGCACCATTTCCTGGCTAAATTGCCGCTCAGGCCGCGCCGGTGTGGAACTTGGCGGCATAGGGATTATGACACCCCGCTAATGGCGTGGAGATATGACTCGAATTTGAAGATGAAATTGGTCATACGGCATCGTTGATTCTCATCAGCAAACCCAACGGCCATGCATGGTTGAGAACCATCCGGTCTACGTCCGCCGAAGAAAACCCTAAACAACCGACAGGCTAACAATTATTATTTCAAGATATTAGACGCTTCTTTTTCTCTTTTTTCCCTATAAGAGTCGCAACCGTAACGAAACAAACCCTACCATTCTCACCTCATTCTCAGAGAATTTCCCCATAAGGGTTTGACATGGGGAGCCAGATTTCAAAAGCCCATAGCAATATGGGTGTTCATCGGCGTGCAAAAATGATCCATCCAGGGTCGGATCGGCGTTTCAGAAAGTGGATAGAGTACCTTTACTTGCTGTCTTGGATCCGGCATGTCCTCAAAATGTTCGATAATGGCTATGGACAAGCGCTCTGCCATATGTCCCTCCAGTTTTTCCCACAGACTACCGGAGAGACAGCAATGCTTCTAGACTTTTTCTAATTCATTCGATTGCCCTGGTGCGATCCTGGCGCGAGCTTGACACAGATGATCTGAACTGAAATTATAGTCTGAAGCGATTACCGCCTGAAACAGTTCGCCTGCGGCGGGCAAGGCCTGGCTTGTTTCGCGGCGAGGCGGGACCACCTTCCCGCCGCAGCGGCCGGATCAATAGCGCAGGGATGCGCTTTTGATCCGGAATTCGCATCCGGCCATCTTCGCCGGGGGCAGGGAATGTTCCGGAAGGGAGAAGGATGAGCGCGCGCAAGGGGTTCCCCGGCCTCTCCGGAGGCGGCTGGGGCATTGTCTGTGACTTTGACGGCACCATCACCCCCTTTGACGTGACCGATGCCGTTCTTGACGCCTTTGCCGACAAACAGTGGGAGGAGATTGAGCGGGAATGGACGGGGGGCGGCATTACCGCCCGGGAATGCATGGAACGGCAGATTGGCCTCCTGCGCGTTTCGCCGCGGGAACTGGACGCTTTTCTGGACCGCGTGCCCCTCACGGCGGGATTCGCGGAATTTGTTGCCGTCTGCCGCTCCCGGAAGCTGGACCTTAGCATTGTCAGCGACGGCATGGATTACGCCATCACGCGGGTTCTGGCCCGCCACGGACTGGAGGGCGTCCCGGTCCTGGCCAACCGGCTGGTTTTTCGCGGCGGGTCCCGCTATGCCCTGGAATTTCCCCACGGAGCGGAGGGCTGCCCCTCGGGGATGTGCAAATGCGGCCTGACGCGAGGCACGGGCCGGCGCATCCTGCTCATCGGGGACGGCTCCTCGGATTGCTGTCTGGCCGGGGAGGCCGCCTTTGTCCTGGCGAAACGCCACCGGAAACTGGAGCGGCACTGCCTGGAAAATAACTATCCCTGCCGGCCCTACGACGATTTTTTTGATATCCTCCGTTTCCTGTGCGGATCAGGGCGGCTCCCATGACGCGACTGGCGCTTTTTCTCTGGCTGTTGAACATGCTCGTGGACACGGGGGGACAGCTGGCCTTCAAGATGGCCGCCTCTCATGGCGCCTCCGTGTCGGCTCTGGGGCATTGGCGGCATATGGCGGCCCGTCCCTGGATCTGGCTCGGCGCCCTCTGCTATCTTGGCGAATTTCTTGTCTGGATGGCCTTTCTCTCGCAAGTGGAGCTCTCCGCGGGCGTCATGCTGGGTTCCATCAATATCGTGGCCATCATGCTGGCCGGGCGTTTTCTCTTTCGGGAAAAGCTGACCTTCTGGCGGGTAAGCGGCATCCTGCTGATTACTTGCGGAGTGGCCATAGTTGGGTTTGGCGGATGAAACGCTTTTACTTCATCGGCTTTTTCCTGCTCCTGTGCTTTGACACCCTGGCTCAGATCAGCTTCAAATACGCTTCCACGCAGGCCCTGCCCCTGAATTTCGATCCGGACTGGGTGGTCCGCCTCTTTTCCAGGCCCTGGGTCTATGGGGCCATTGCCGGCTACCTGGGCGCCTTTGTCACCTGGATGACCCTTTTGCGTTATGCCCCGGTGGGGCCTTCCTTCGCCGCCTCCCATCTGGAGATTGTCAGCGTGACCCTGCTTTCCGTATGGCTGTTCCACGAGCCTCTGAACATCCAGAAGACCCTGGGGGGGATGCTCATCCTGCTGGGCGTCCTCTGTCTGGCGAAAGGCGAGGAGGTGTCGGGTGCGGCCTGAATTGCCCCCCACGGCGGGCCTGCCTATCGCCTGGGCGGATTTTTTCGCCCGCCCGGCCCGGCCTTTTACGGAGGGCCTCGGGAGCTGGCTGGATCTGCCCGATCCCCTGCCCGCCTCTTCGGGAACCGCCGCCCTGACAGTGGCCCTGCAGACCTTGCGCCATCGCCTGCCGGAGCGGCGCGAGGTCATTATCCCGGCCTACACCTGTCCCCTGGTGGCCCTGGCTGTCGGGTCCGTCCCCGGCCTGCGCCTTTTGGCCTGCGATCTCCTGCCCCGGAGCATAGACCTGGATCCGGACAAATTGGAGGCCTTATGCACGGAGCGGACCCTGGCGGTGGTGCCCACCCATCTGGGCGGCAGGGTGGCGGATGTGGAAGCCGCCCGGCGCATAGCCGCCCGGAGCGGGGCGCTGGTTATTGAAGACGCGGCCCAGGCCCTGGGGGCTTTGGCGCACGGCCGCAGCGTCGGTCTGAACGGGGATATCGGCTTTTTCAGTCTGGCCGCGGGCAAGGGCCTGACCACCTATGAGGGCGGTCTGCTCTTCAGCCGGCGCTCCGATCTGCGGGCCGATCTCGCGGCCAGGGCGGCGGCGACGCTCAGGCCGCGCCCCCTGCTGAGCCTGCGCCGCGTTCTGGAACTTCTGGGCTACGCCTTCTTCTATACCCCCGCCCGCTTGTGGTATGTTTACGGGCGGCAGCTGCGGCTGGCCCTGAAAGCGGGCGACGAACTGGCGGCTGTGGGCGACGTCTTCTCCCCGGCGGATATCCGCCTGCACAGTCTGGACGGCTTGCGTCTGCGCGTGGCGGCCAACGCCCTGGAACGGCTGCCCGGCTACCTGGATCAGGGCCGGATCCGGGCGGCCGGGCGGCTTGCCCTGCTGCGCGGCCTGGACGGGGTTGTTGCCCTCACGGACAAAAGCGGGTTCTCTGGGATCTGGCCTTTTTTCATGCTCATCCTGCCGGACAAGGAGGCGCGGGACAGGGTCCTGCGGCAGTTGTGGCCCGCGGGGGTCGGGGTTTCCAAACTCTTTGCCCGCGCCCTGCCGGACTACGATTTTCTGGCTTCCTTTGCCCGGAATCCCCTGGACTGTCCCCAGGCCCGCGCCCTGGCGGACAGGATGCTGACGGTCACCAATACCCATTGGCTGGATGATGAGACCTTTTCCCTGATTCTGGACCAGATCCGGCGCAGCCTGTGAAGGGGAAGGACATGTCCGGCCTCTGGCGCAATCTCCTGGAACCGCCGGCCTTTGCCGGGCTTTTTCTGCGCCATCCGCCGGAGGGTTTCACCGCCTTTCCCGGCCCCGGAGGCCTCCCCCTGTTCCGCACCCGCTTCTCCCTGCTGACCACGCTGGAGCGCCGAACCCTGGAACGCCTGCGCCGTCTGCCCCTGTTTGCGCTCTGGTCCCCGCGTCTCGCCCTGTCCGCCTGTTTCGCGGGAACCACCATCACCGAATATGCCCCCCTGCCCGGGGCCCTGTCCCCCGCGGATCTGGTTGACGGCCTGCTCCGGGATGCGCCCGGGGAGGCATCCCTGGTGATCCTCAAGGATCTGCCGGAGCATTCGCCCCTGCTGGGGGAAGAGGACAACGCCTTTGCCGCTGCCGTGGCCGAAGAGGCGCGCGGGCGGGGAGGCCTTGAGGTGCGGGGCCAGGCCTTGGCCTATGTGCCCCTGGATTTCGCCGCTGTGGAGGAGTATCTGGGGAGGCTTTCCCCGGGACGGCGGAAGGATCTGCGGCGCAAGGGCAGGCTGCGCCGGGAGCTGGAGCTGGAGATCCTGCCCTTTGGAGACCCGCGTTTTTTCCGGGCGGATTTTCTGGAAGATCTCTATGCCCTCTATCTGGAGGTATTCGCCCAGAGCGAGATCCACTTTGATCTGCTCAGCCGGGAATTTTTCGCCGCCGTGCTGCAAAGCTCCGAGGTCTCGGGGGTGACGATGGTCTACCGCCACCATGGGGTGCTGGCGGGCTGCAATATCTGCCTGATCCACGAGGGCAGGCTCATCGACAAGTATATCGGCTTTCGTTATCCCTTGGCCCGCAAGCTGAACCTGTATTTTCTGAGCTGGCTGGCCAACCTGGAATTCGCCCTGGACAAGCGTCTGACGGCCTATGTGGCTGGCTGGACAGACCCGGAGGTGAAAGCCGGCCTCGGGGCGGCCTTCACCTTTACCCGGCATCTGGTCTGGGTTCGCCGGCCCCTTCTGCGCCGCGTCCTCTATCCCCTGCGGCGTTTTTTTGAAGCCGACGGCGCGATAGTCCGGAAGATGCCGTGAGCGGCGCATATCCCGCCCTGGCGGCAAGGCGGCCCCTGATTCTGGATCTGGACGGGTCCGTGCCGCCCCTGGACAGGGGAGAAACGCGCCTGCCCCTGGAGGCGTGGCAGGAAACCATTCGCTTCGGCTGCTCCTGGAAGGATTACGCGCGCTTCGCCTCCCATCTGGAGGCGATCCTGCCGGAGGAATACGGCTGCGTGTTCACCGGCAGCGGCGATTTTCACCATCTTTCCCTCCTGCTCCTTAAGCGTTTGCAGCGGCGCGCGGCCCTTCCGCCGGCCTGCCTGGACCTTGTGATCTGCGACAACCATCCGGACACCATGCGCTATCTCTTCGGCCTGCACTGCGGTTCCTGGGCCTACCATGCCGCGGGAGCCGCCTGCGTCCGGCATGTCCACGCGCTTGGCCTCACCTCGGCGGACATCACCCTGGCCCATGCCTGGGAAAACCATCTCGGCCCGCTGTTCCGGGGAAAGCTGACCTACTGGAGCGTCGGGCGCAAGCCCGCCTGGCCTTTCCGGCGCGGCAGGGGAGGAAATTTCCCTTCCGCCGACGCCCTGATCCAGGCCTTTCTGCCTGTCCTTGAGGCCGAAGGGCCTGTCTACCTTTCCATCGACAAGGATGTGCTCCATCCGGATGTTGCGCGAACCACCTGGGATCAAGGCGTTTTTTCCCTGCCCCACCTTGCGGCTGTGATCGGCGCCTGCGCGGGCAGGCTGGCCGGGGCGGACATCTGCGGGGACGTTTCCGGATACCGCTACGCCGGCTGGGGCAAACGTTTTCTCAGCCGCCTGGACGGGCAGCGGGCTCCGGACCCGGAGCGCGTACTCCTTTTGCGCGAACGGCAGGGAAAGGTGAACAGGGAGCTGCTGGGCTTTTTTTCCTCTTTTGCCGCGAACCGTCCTTATGCTCCGGCCGCATATCCTTATCCCGAATAAATTCTTTGCCCGCGGGAGGGGATGGGATACACTCCGGGCGTAGTTCAAAGAGAATCAGGTGAGTAATCTCTAAGTGGCAATGCTCTAAAAAAGGGGACCTGGGTTCCGCCGGCCCCGCCGTTTAGCGACAGGCTCAAGCCTGACGGGCCAGAGGCGCGGGGCGGCCTGTGTCCGGCAAGGAGAAGATCATGGTCGTTGACTACAAGGCGTTGAAAAGCGGCGGTTTCATGCGCCAGAAGCAGAAGGACCGTTTTTCCCTGCGGCTGAAGGTGGTGGGGGGGAATCTCACCGCCGGCCAGATCCGGACCATCGCCGACATGTCCCAAAAATACGGCGACGGGCATATCCATCTGACTTCCCGGCAGGGGGTGGAGATCCCGTTCATCCGTCTGGCTGACGTGGAAAAGGTCAAGGCCGATCTGGAGGCGGGCGGGGTGTTCACCGGGGTCTGCGGACCGCGGGTGCGGACCGTGACCGCCTGCCAGGGCAGCGAGATCTGTCCCAGCGGCTGCATCGACACCTATGCCCTGGCTCAGGCCATATCCCGGCGCTATTTCGGCCGGGAGCTTCCCCACAAGTTCAAGTTCGGGGTAACCGGCTGCCAGAACAACTGTCTGAAGGCCGAGGAGAATGACCTCGGCGTCAAGGGCGGCTGCCGCGTCTCCTGGGAAGAGGAATCCTGCACCTTTTGCGGGGTCTGTCTCAAGGCCTGCCGGGAGGGCGCCCTGTCTCTCAGGGATCGGAAGATCCTCCTGGCGGCGGATCTCTGCAACAACTGCGGGCGCTGTTTCCAATCCTGCCCCGCGGGCGCCTGGAAGGGCGAGCCGGGATACCTGGTCTCCTTCGGCGGCATGTTCGGGAACCGGATCGCCCGGGGCAGGCAAATCCTGCCCTTGCTTCAGGACACGGAAAGCCTTTTCCGGGCGGCGGACGCGGCCCTTGCCTTTTTTGACCGCCATGCCCGGCCGGGGGAGCGCTTCCGGACGGCCATCGATCGCGCCGGCTGGGACGCCTTCGCCGCGGCGATTCAGGAGAGCCGCGCCGCGCCGGAGTATCGGATTGACGAAACCCTGGACATCACCGACGTGGTCTGCCCCGTCACCTTCGCCAAGGCGCTGGCGGCCCTGGAGGAACTGGAGGAGGGCCGGGTCCTGTCCATCAGGATGAACGATGGCGAACCGGCTCAGAACGTCCCGCGCAGCCTCAAGGATGAGGGCCACCAGATCCTCAGGCTTGTGGACAACGCCGACGGCACCTGCACCCTGATTACCCGCAAGGTCGGGGGGTAGATCTCCCCGGCGCTGAAAAGATTTTTCAGGCGTTCAGCGCCTGGCCGCTGCCCTGAATGCCGCCCCTTAATCCTGGAGGTTTTTCCATGCGTCTCATTGTCGCCGGCGTTGAAAAGGAATACGCGGACGGTCTGAGCCTGACCCGGCTGATTGAACTGGAAAAGGTCGCCACGCCGCAATATGTCACGGTTTCCCTCAATGACGCCTTTGTGGAAAGCGGCGCCTTCCCCGACACCTTTCCCCGGGACGGGGACAGCGTGGAATTTTTGTATTTCATGGGAGGCGGGCGCTGATGGCCTTTGCCCATGAGCAGCTGGAGCGGTATTCCCGGCACATCATCCTGAAGGAGGTGGGCGTCAGGGGGCAGCGGAAGCTGCTGGAAAGCAGGGTGCTCGTCGTCGGGGCGGGCGGTCTCGGCTCGCCCGCGGCGCTGTATCTTGCGGCGGCGGGGGTCGGGACCATCGGAATCGTGGATGCGGATGTGGTGGACCTGTCCAACCTGCAGCGGCAGATCCTCCACAGCACCCCGGACGTGGGCCGGGCCAAGGTGGAATCGGCCCGGGAGACCCTGGAGGCCCTCAATCCGGAGGTGACGGTCCAGGTCAGCCGCCTTCGCCTGAGCGCGGACAACATCCTGGATCGCATCAGGGACTATGATTTCATTCTCGACGGCACCGATAACTTTCCGGCAAAGTTCCTGATCAACGACGCCTGCGTCATTGCGCGCAAGCCTTTCTCCCATGCGGGGATTATCCGTTTCCAGGGCCAGATGATGACCTATGTTCCGGGCCGGGGGCCCTGCTACCGCTGCGTTTTCGAGAACCCGCCCCCGCCGGACGCCGTGCCCACCTGCAGCCAGGCCGGGATCATCGGGGCCATGGGCGGCGTCATCGGCAGCCTGCAGGCCATGGAGGCGGTGAAATACCTTCTCGGCATCGGCTCCCTGCTGACCGGCTCCCTGCTGACCTATGACGCCCTGAAGGCGGCCTTTCGCAAGATCCCCCTTCCCGCGCGGAAAAACTGCGCCGTCTGCGGGGAACGCCCCAGCATCAGCGCGCCCTTTGACTACGCGCAGGACGCCTGCGTTCTGCCATGACCCTTGTCCTGAAAAAGACCGATTATGCGCTCATGCTTGCCCATGCGCGCCGTTGTCTGCCCGAGGAAGCCTGCGGCCTGATCGCCGGACGCAGGGCGGAGGACGGAAAGCGCGTTGAGAAGGTCTACCTGACGGCCAACGGCGACAGGAGCCGCGAGCATTTTTCCATCGACCCCCAAGAGCAGCTCGGGGCGGTGAAGGATATGCGGGCGCGGGGCCTCGTTCCTCTCGGCAATTTCCATTCCCACCCGGAAACGCCCGCCCGCCCTTCTCCCGAGGATATCCGGCTGGCCCGCGACCCCTCCGCGAGTTACCTGATTCTCTCCCTTGCCGGGCC
The DNA here is from genome assembly GCA_031275955.1 of Desulfovibrio sp. Taxonomy (GTDB): domain Bacteria; phylum Desulfobacterota; class Desulfovibrionia; order Desulfovibrionales; family Desulfovibrionaceae; genus Frigididesulfovibrio. The sequence goes on from JAISNZ010000003.1 coordinate 13,689, forward strand.
TGAGCCGGAGCTGAAGTCCTTTCATCTGGAATCGGATCTGATCCGGGAAGAGGAACTCATCCTCGTCTGACGCGTCCCCTGCCTGCGGCAAATTGCCTCTCCTCCCTTGACGAAGGGCGGAAGCGATTTACTTTTTCCTCCGGCGGAACATTTCAGATCTGAACTGCCCATCCCTCAGGAGGAGTTCCATGCCGAAGGCCAGAAAACGCGCATTCCGGGCTGAAACCCAAAAAGTCCTCAATATCCTGACCCATTCCCTGTACACCAACAGGGAAATTTTTCTGCGCGAGCTGCTCTCCAACGCTTCGGACGCCCTGGACAAACTGCGCTTTCTCCAGAGCAAGGGCGAGGTCGTCCGCGATGCCGGGCTGCCCCTGGAGATCCGCGTCAGCGTCGACAAGGAGGCGGGCATTCTTGAGATTGCCGATACGGGCCTTGGCATGACGGAGCGGGAACTGGAGGAGAATCTGGGCACCATCGCCAAATCCGGCTCCGAGATCTTTGTCCGGGAGACGGAGGCGGCGCAAACGCCTCCTTCGGGCGAAGGAGAGACGGAGGCGGCGCAAACGCCTCCGGCGGGCGAAGGAGAGACGGAGGCGGAGCAAACGCCTCCTTCGGGCGAAGGAGGGGGCGCCCCGGAGCCGTCTTCCGCTTCCCGGATTATCGGCCGCTTCGGCGTGGGCTTTTATTCCGTATTTATGGTGGCGGAGGAGGTGGAGGTGATTTCCGTCCCCGCCCAGGGCGGGGAAGGGCCGCATATCTGGACTTCATCCGGGGTTGACGGCTTCAGCGTCAGGGCGCTGGAGGAAACGGCGGGCATTGCCCGCGGCACGGTGGTCCGCGCCAAACTCAAGGAGGACGCCAGGGAATTTCTGGAAACCCACCGCCTGCAGTCCGTTATTCGCAAGCACTCCAATTTCCTTTCCTTCCCCATTTTTTTGGCCGCGGAGCGGGTCAACACCACCCCGGCCCTGTGGCGCGAACCCCGCTTTTCCCTGACAAGGGAACAATATAATGAATTTTATAAATATCTTACCTATGACAACACCCCGCCGCTGGAGGTGATCCACCTTTCGGTGGATGCGCCGGTCCAGTTCACCGCCCTGATCTTTGTTCCGGGTTCCGCGCAGGAATTCTTCGGCGGGCAGCGCGATCAGTGGGGACTGGATCTCTATGCGCGCCGGGTGCTCATCGAGCGCGCCAACAGCGAGCTGGTTCCCCATTATCTGGCTTTTCTCAAAGGCGTTGCGGACAGCGAGGATCTGCCCCTGAACATTTCCCGCGAGACCCTGCAGGAAAATGTGGTCCTGCGCAAAATTTCCCAGACCATTGTCCGGCAGGTGCTGGATCATCTGGAAAAGCTGGCCCAATCCGACAGGGAGCGCTACGAAACCTTCTGGAAACTGCACGGAAAGTATTTTCAGTTCGCCTTCAACGACTATTTGAACCGCGAGCGCGTGGCCGCCCTGATGCGCTTTCCCTCCTCCGCCTCTGACGGCGGGGCGCTGACCAGCCTTGAGGACTACATCGGCCGCGCCAGGCCGGGACAGAAAACCATCTGGCATCTCACCGCCTCTTCGCCGCAAGCCGCCGGGGTGCATCCGCATCTGGAGCGGTTCCGGCGCAAGGGCCTGGAGGTCCTCTACCTGCTTGAGGGCCTGAGCGAGTTCGCCCTGGAAGGTCTGGGCTCCTACAAGGACTACGCCTTCCAATCCGTGGAACAGGCCGACGGCAAGGCCCTGGACGAATTTCCGGATCTGGCGGACGCCGCTCCCGCTCCCACGGCCCTGAGCGGAGACGAGCGGGCCTCCTTGGACAAACTCGTTGCGCGGATGCGTTCCATTCTGGGCGACCGGGTTCGGGACATTCAGGTTTCCGTCCGCCTTACCGGCAATCCGGCCGCCCTGGTTTCGCCCGACGGGCTCAACTCTTCCCTGGAAAAACTGATGCGGGTGATGAAGAAAGGGGAGAACCCCCCGCCCAGGATTTTGGAAATCAACCCCGATCATCCGCTTTTGCGCGCCCTGCTGCGCATCCATACGGACGATCCGGAAAATCCGCTGCTTCCTGAACTGGTGCGGACCCTTTTCGACAACGCCCAGCTCCTGGACGGGTATCTTGAGGACCCCCAGATCCTGGCCCACCGGGCTCTCGCCTTTATGGAAAAGGCCGTTTCCTGGTATCTTGCCTGCGCGGGCGCGCGCAAAGGGGAGGGGGCCGATCCGCTGGACAAGGAGTGATCAGCCGATCCCGCCGCCGGGCGGATGCGCCGGCGGCGGGATCAGGCGTAAAGGCTCTAGGACTTGAGGCCGAGGATCGTCCAGACGAAGACCAGGAAGAAGGTGGTCACGAAGGGGACGATAACGGAGCACATGCCGCAGTCGGGATAGGATTCCTTGTGGGTCATGCCGCAAATGGCCATCAGGGTGATGATGGCGCCGTTGTGCGGGAAGGAGTCGAAGCCGCCGGAGGCCATGGCCGCGACCCGGTGCAGGAGTTCCGGACCGATGCCGACCCGGGCGCCCCATTCAAGGTATTGCTGGCCCATGGCTTCCAGGGCGATGCTCATGCCGCCGGAGGCCGATCCGGTGATGCCGGCCAGGACGTTGATCACCAGGGCCTCGGACACCAGCGGGGTGCCGAAGTCAATGGCCATCATGGCATCCTTGACCACCGTGAAGCCGGGCAGGGAGCTGACCACGTTGCCGTAGCCCACTTCCGAGGCGGTGTTCATGATCGCCAGCAGGGAGCCGATGGCCCCGGCGTTCAGGCAGGCCTGAAGGTTTTTCCGGGCGGAGAACTGTTTCCAGCTGATCAGGATGGCGGTGATAATGGCGGCCACCAGGGCGATGATCAGGGCCCAGTTGGTGGCGACCCCCGGAATGGTGGTGTTGGCCATGCCCTTATAGCGGGCGGCCAGGGAGGCGACGGGGACGTCCAGCACGGACTTGTCCCAGCCGGTGAAGTAGGGATCCCAGCCCCGGATGACCCAGGTCAGGACGATGTTGCCGATGAGCACCACCAGCAGGGGGACCATGGCCAGATAGGGATGGACGTCGCCCACGCCGTCGTCAAAGTTGGTCAGGGCGCGATGGTCCAGTTGGCCGAAGCCTTCGCCCTTGGCCATCAGGGTTCTCTGGCGCCAGACGATCCAGACGATGTTCGTCACGGCGATGATGATGGCGCCGCAGATGCCGAAGACCGGGGCGGCGAAGAGGGTGGTGCCGAAGTAGTTGGACGGGATCATGTTCTGGATTTGCGGAGATCCGGGCATGGCCGTCATGGAGAAGGTGAAGGAGCCGATGGAGATGGCGCCCGGGATGAGCCGCCGGGGAATCCCGCCGTCCTTGAACAGGATATAGGCGAAGGGATACACGGCGAAGGGCACCACGAACATGCTGACGCCGCCGTAGGTAAGCACCGCGGTGGACAGGGCCACGGCCACAACGGCGTAGCGGGTGCCCAGTTTCTCCGCGAAGAAGCGGGCGATGGACCGGGCGCAGCCGCTGTCCTCCATGACCTTGCCGAACACGGCGCCCAGGAGGAAGACGGGGAAGAAGTTCTTCACATAGATGACCCCGCGGACCATAAAGACTTCCGTGTAGGCCGGCATGAGGGGCCAGCCCGCGGTGATGGCCGCGAGCAGGGCGCACACCGGGGCGAACAGGATGACCGAAAGCCCTTTATAGGCGATGCAGGTCAGCAGAACAAGAGAGAGAATAATGCCGATAACCATAAAGCGTCCCCTTGTTATGGTAACAATGTTCAATGTCCCAAAGGCAAAGGCGTTATCCTGAACAGGCGTGGAACAGACCGGGGTAAGCTACTCCCCCCTTGGCGCAGTCGTTGCGCGGGATATTCCGCAAAAACCGCTCTTCTGCCGCTTGCGCTCAAAACCGCGGGCGGTTTTGCCGGGCAAGGCGAAGAAGACGTCGACCGATCCCGTCCTTCTCCACGCAAATTGCGGACAAAGGGAACAGTAAAAGGAAGGTCCGGCGCCGCGGCGCCGGACCTTCCCTCTCTTTATGCCAGAACGCTGCCGGAAATGACCATTTTCATGACTTCGCTGGTGCCTTCGTAGATCTCGGTGATCTTGGCGTCACGCAGGAAGCGTTCCACGGAATGATGCTTGGTGTAGCCGATGCCGCCGTGGAGCTGGATGGACAGGCGCGTCACGTCCATGGCCGTGTTCGCGGCCACCAGCTTGGCGATGGCGGTTTCCTTGCTGTGCCTGCCGGGCTGATCGTTGAGAATGGCGGCCTTGTAGGTGAGCAGGCGGGCGGCTTCAATCTGGGCGGCCATATCCGCCACATACCACTGCAGGCCCTGATTGGCGGCAAGGGGCTTGCCGAACTGCTTGCGGTCCTTGATATAGGCGACGGCGGCGTCCAGGGCGGCCTGGGCGATGCCCGTGGCCAGGGCGGCCACGCCGATGCGGCCGGAGTCCAGGCAGCGCATGGCGATGCGGAAGCCGTCGCCTTCAGCGCCGATCATGTCGGCGGCGGACACTTCCAGGTTGTCAAGGACAAGCTCGGCGGTGGCGGAGGCGCAAATGCCCAGCTTTTCCTCCAGCTGGCCGATCTTCAGGCCGGGGTTGTCGCGCTTGACGATGAAGCAGGAAATGCCCTTGAGGCCCTTGTCCGGCTGGGTCATGACGAAGATGCAATATAGGCGGCCTTCGCTGCCGCTGGTGATGAAGATCTTGGAGCCGTTGAGGATGAACTTGTCCCCCTGGCGGACGCCGCGGCTGGACTGGGAGGCCGCGTCCGTGCCCGCCCCTGGCTCGGTCAGGGCGAAACAGGCGATGCCGTTTTTGGCCACGTCGGGCAGATACTTTTTCTTCTGCTCCTCCGAGCCGAAGTAGACGATGGGCTTGGTGCCCATGCTGTGCACGGAGATGATGGTGGCATGGGAGGCGCAGACCTTGCCCATTTCCTCATAGGCCAGGCAGGAGGCCAGGGTGTCCACGCCCGTCCCGCCGTATTCCTCGGGGATGCCCAGGCCGAACAGGTTGAGATCCGCCATCTTCTTCACGGTTTCCTTAGGGAAACGGTGGGTTTTGTCAATCTCCGCGGCAATGGGCTTGACTTCCTTCTCCGCGAATTCCCGGACCATGTTTTGAATGAGAACCTGTTCTTCTGTGAAAGTAAAATCCATGAAACGCTCCTTTGGTCTGATAGGCGCCGCCGTCCACAGCCTTTCCCCGCCGGAGGCAAGGCCGGCACGCGACAAAAGGAAAGAATGCGGAGCGGAACCCTGGTTGTATCGGCACACTGCCGGGGAAATCCATTTCTCTCCGCCCGCGCGGCGTTGCGGAAGGAGAGAATGCCGGAAACGGCCATTCACTTTGCGGGCAAGCCCGGGAGGAAACCGCGCCCTCCCCTGGCCCCACTGCCCCCCCCTGCCGGGAGGGAAAGGTTCCCGTTACCCGCGAGAAGACAAAATTTCGCGGGAAAGAAAACAAGATCGCTGCTTTCTTTCCCGCTCCGCCTCAGCTTGCGAACTTGGCGGGCCGTTTTTCCAGGAAGGCCTTCATGCCTTCTTTTTGATCCGGGGAAGCGAAGCACAGGGAAACGAGTTCCAGCTCAAGCTGGATAGCCTTGTACAGATCCGTATCCAGGCCGCGGTTGATGGAGGTCTTGACGTAGCGCAGGGAGTGCGCGGGCTTGGAGGCGATGGTCTTCATGATGGCCCTGGATTCGTCCAGAAGGGCCTCGGGAGCGCAGACCTTGTTGACCAGGCCGATGCGCAGGGCTTCCTCCGCCGTGACATTCCGGCCGGAGTAGATGATTTCCCTGGCCAGGCCGGGATTCACGAGGCGGGGAAGGCGCTGGCTGCCGCCGAAACCGGGCATGATGCCCAGGTTGACTTCCGGCTGGCCGAAGATGGCCTTCTCGCTGGCATAACGGAAATCACAGGCCATGCAGATTTCGTTGCCGCCGCCGAGGGCATAGCCGTTTACCGCGGCCATGATGGGTTTTTCAATGGCCTCGATGCGGTTGAAGGTTTGCTGGGCATAACCCATATAGGCCCGGCATTCTTCAGGGGTGTAGGCGGCCATCTGGCTGATGTCGGCGCCGGCCACAAAGGCCTTGCCGGTTCCGGTGAGGATCACGCCCTTGATGGCGTCGTTTTTGGCCACTTCGTCCAGGGCCTTGTTCAGATCGGTGAGGGTGTCGTTGTTCAGGGCGTTCAGCGCGGATGGACGGTTGATCGTGATCAGGGCCACACGATCGGAAACTTCAAAGAGCAGGTTTGAGAACTCCATGTCGTTTTCTCCTTGTGCGCCGTGGGGAGTAGCTTGGAGAAGCCTTTAGCACGGTTCGGGGGAAAAGGGAAGTCCGTTTTGCGCTTTTTTGTCGCTTTTCCGGAAAAAATTCTCCCCTTCCGCCAGGGGGATTCGCCGGGGGAGGCGCGGTCCGGCAAAGGCCACCCGCCCTTCTTCCAGCCGCAGCTCATGGCTGAAGAGGGGGGTGATGTCCCGGCCGTGATGGGAGACGAGAACGATCTGCGTGCCCCTGGCCGCCAGCGGGGGCAGGGCGTCCAGAAACAGCTTCCGGCTTTCGGCGTCCAGGCCGGAGCAGGGTTCGTCAAGCAGGAGAACGGGCGGCGACCCGGCCAGGGCCCCGGCCAGGAGAAAGCGTCTGGCCCAGCCGGTGGAGAGGCGGCCGAAGGGAACGCCGCGCATGGCCTCAAGCCCCAGGCGCGCCATCCAGGCCTCCGCTTCGGCCCGCTCCCCGGCCGCGGGCGCGTCGCCGTACAGCCCGACGCTGCCGCGCAGGGCCGCCACAATGACCTCCTCGGCCCTGGTCTCAAGGTCATAGCCGTCCTGGAGGCGGGGAGAAACATAGCCCACCAGGCGGCGCAGATCCGCAAGGTTCGGGCGGGGGGCGCCGAACCAGCGGAGGATGCCGCCCTATCCTTCCTTGTAGGCGGAAAATTCCTCGCCGTGGAGCAGGCGCAGCAGGGTGCTCTTGCCGGACCCGTTGGGCCCGCTGACGACCCACTGCTCCCCCGCCCGGACGGTCCAGGTGATGCCGGACAGAACTTTCGCCCGCTCAATGTAGACGTCCACATCCTCCAGTTCCAGGACAGGGGCGAAGCCGTCCGCCTGCCTCTCCCCGCCGGGGGAGTTTGCGGGAGCAAGGCCCCTCCCGGGAAGGACGGATGGTTGGGGGGGGGGCCCCCCCCCCCCCCCGCGGGGGGGGGGGGGGGGGGGGG
>JAISNZ010000201.1 GCA_031275955.1 Desulfovibrio sp.
GTCTGGTCATCCTGGACGAGATCGGCCGGGGCACCAGCACCTTTGACGGTCTGGCCCTGGCCTGGGCCGTCGCGGAGGAACTGGTCCGGCGCGCCGATGGTTCCATCCGCACCCTCTTCGCCACCCATTATCATGAGCTGACCATCCTGGAAGGACGCCTGGCCGGGATTCACAACATGAATATCGCCATTGCCGAGGCGCGCGGAGAACTACTTTTCACCAGACGCCTGGTTCCGGGACCTGCGGACAAGAGTTACGGCATTGAGGTCGCCCGTCTGGCCGGGGTGCCGCAATCCGTTGTCCAGCGGGCAAAGAGCATCCTGCATGTCCTGGATTCCTCCCGTTCCGCCAGCGTTAAACAGCAAACCGGCGCGGCCCTGCAGGGCCTTTTACCGGGCATTGCCGCAACCCCCCGGGACCCGCCGGACCCCCCCCCCCAGCCGGAGGCGGTCGTGGAACATCCCCTTTTTACAACCCTGCGCGATCTTGATACAGATAATCTGACGCCCCTGAAGGCCCTGGCGCTCATTACGGAATGGAAGCTGCTCTGGTTCCAGGCCAAAGAATCGCCCCCAAAGCATAACCCGTGAACCGGCGCATCCGGATCGCCGGACATTTTTCCCGAAAAACAAAAAACCGCCCCTTCTCCGGGAGGCCCGCATCATGATTCACGCCACTTCCGCCGCCGCAGGCCAGATCGAAAAAACACAACCGGCAACACCTCCAGGCGGAGTCCCGGACAGATCCCGCTCCGGCCCCTGCGCCGGAAATTGTCCTTCCTCCCACGAGGTTCCAAAAACCGCCCCTGTCCGCGGAAACGGAAAAACGGGCCTGCTCTCCCTCTTCCTGCTCTGCTGCCTTCTTATCCTTCCCGCCTGCGGGAAAAAAGGCCCCCCGGAACCGCGCGACTCCAGCAGAACCTTTCGCTGGGCCGAGGTGCAGGCCGAAATGACAGGTCCCTGCCTGGGCTTTTCCGGTTCCCTGGAGGGCGCTTACGGCAACCTGGACGGCATCCGGATAGAACTGTCCCCGGTCAACGGCCCGGACGACTGCCCAGGCTGCCCTTTCGTCCCCCGCGAAATTGCTCTCTTTTCTCCGTCCGACGCCGGTTTCGACCCGCGCAGCGGAGAAATAGCCTTCGCGTACTGCCCGGTCCCGGCCATGGCCTACCGCTGGCGCCTCATCGGCATAAGCGTCTACACCAGTCTGCCCCACGCCGTCTCTGCCGTAAAAATGACCGGGAACATGCGCTAGTCGGCCCTGAAAAACTACAAACGCATTGATCAAGAAGGCAACATGGGCCTACAACCGTATTGGTAATAAGCAAACCAGCCGTCCAAGTAGCTGTTCAACCGTTCGATGATTCGCTCAAACGCTTTGCCCTGGTTGCGCCGGGTCAGGAATCGGATCTGATTCTTGAACCGGACCAGACTCTCCGGGCTGATGCGCAGTTCACCTCCCCGTGGGGTTCCCTCTTCCCGGCGGACACACACGCCGTCCTGCATCAGGCCCGCGTTCAGAAAGGCGCGGGTGACGCGCAGAAAGCGCTTGTCCCTGACGTGCCGGGCAAGTCTGTGGCCCGCTCCATAAGTTGTTCCGTCAGAAGTGCAGTTTCACCGTTCGTTGTGAGTTTTGGCCGCTCCCCGCTTCCGGCAGATTCGATTGCGTCTGCACCGCCCGGGACGTGGCACGAGAGGGAATGTCCGGGACGCTTCGCTTGTCCCCCTTCTCCTATCCGCGTTTGCTGCTGCTTCGTACTCATCAGGATACCGTGTCCAGCTTCTGATCTTCGAGATTCGGTCCTTCACCCCCAAGAAAAGGGCTACTATGACCTCGGCAGACTTCTACCGCGATTCCGGACAGTATCCCTGCCGCCCTTGTCCCGTTTTTTTTCCCCAGGACTTCGCGACAGACCTCCCGGAGTAAGACGCGTCTCATTCCATCGGGACGCGCCGGATTTACCCCACAGCACCCCAGTGAGTTTCGGGCATCGGAGTCCGTTGCCCCCTTACCCGTGCTGCACAGGCCGTATATCCGGTTTCTGTTCGTCGCGTCCGACTTTTTTTGAAATCCTCCTGCAGATAAGGGTCAAAGAGGCGAAAACCATCGGATCCGTGGTGTAATGAAGTCCTGCCAAACCGAAAAGAACGGCAAAAAAATCCATTTGGATCTATGGCCGGTTCGGAAGAACAATTTTTAGAGGTTCCCTTATGTACAAATCCTTAGCGGATGGTGACGAAAAGCTCTTTGCCGAAGGCTCCCGCGATTTTTTCCAGGGTTTTGAGGGTGGGGTTGGCTCTTTGCGGGTTTTCCAGCCGCTGGTAGGCCTGATAGGTGAGGCCGAGCTTGCGGGCTATTTCCGTCTGGCTTTTGTCCCCTCGCAGCTCCCGCAGTTGCATGGCTACAGCGATATGGCTGGCAACGGAAACAGGATGCCCGCCTTGAAAAGACGGCGGCGGCGCGGGGGCGCCGCGGGCGATTTCAGCCGCCAGAACGCCGTCCAGGGCCTCCTTGGCCATACGCAGGGCTTCCTCGCGGGAAAAGCCGCAGGTGACGACGTTGGGCATGTCCGGGAACTGGGCGATAAATTCTTCGCCCTCCCGCTCAATAACACAGTGGTACAGCATGGCGTCCTGCCTTTTTCGCTCTATTCCCGCCTCTTTCAGTATCCGCTTCGCCAGATAGCCGATGTCCCGGTTGCCGTGCATGGGCACCGGGACGGGAAGGTTGCCTTCTTTGACGAAAATATGATGCGAGCCTTCAATGCGGTCGAGCTTCCAGCCGTAGGCTTTCAGGATGTCAATGAGTTGTCCCGCGTTCATGGAAAGACAGTACAACTTTTATATTGTACTGTCAAGCGCCGTTTGATTTTTTCCCGGCTTGCGGCAGGGTGAAGCTCCATTTCCTACCGCCTCTGGGGCGGGGAACGGTTTTTCAAACTCAGATCCTCGCCATTCACGAGGCAAAGTACGCTTTAACCGGATGAACCCTTTTTTTGCCTCCGGCTTCCTCCAGACACTGCCTGGCGACAGCGCCTTGCCTTTGGCTACTGGTTCCGCTCACCACGGCCCAGGGTGGATTTGCACCACCTTGATACGCGCTATGTCCGGCGCGCAACGCCAGCACCCCGCCCTTCAGGGCGGGGTGCTGGCTGCCTGAAGGCCGGGGTCTCATACCAAGTTGCATTCAAACTCGTTTGAATGCAAGACGCCAAAGTTTTTGAAAAACAGGCAAAGCCTGATTTTTCAAAAGCTTGCGGGCAGCGGCTTAGCCTCTGCCATACCAATTGGCTTTCTATTGAAAGCAAATTGGTCTCAAACCATAAAGGTAGTTTTGAGGAACTTCGCCGGGACGAGGAGACGCCTTCGCAACCGCCTGTCCGCAAGGACAGGAACGATGTCCTCGCCGTTGCCGGAAAAGCCGGAGGCGGCCTTTCCGGGAAAGGCGCGCCGGCTCCAGGCGGCGCTTCGCCCCGTCTTCAGGAATTGAGAAACTCCTTGAGGTCTTTCCCGGCCCGGAAGAAAGGAAGCCTCTTGGGCGCCACGGCGACAACCTCTCCCGTTTTGGGATTGCGACCGGAATACGCCTTGTACTCCTTGATCTTGAAACTGCCGAGACCCCGAATTTCCACCCTTCTTCCGGCAAGCAGGGCCTGGCGGATGCCGTCAAAAAGAGCATTGACCACCATCGCGGCTTCATCGGCGGAAAGGGAGTTTTCTTCAGCCAGAGTTCTGATCAGTTCGCGTTTGTTCATCGCCAGCTCCTGAGGGCCGCGCTGTCCGCGCAAAGCCCTCGGCTTTCGTCCGGAAGGAATCCCGAATTTTTTCCTATTATGCTGCATTTCCCAAGGAAAAGCAAGCGCATCGGAGGGTGAACGAACTTGCACCAGACAGTCCGATTCTTTGGGTGGAAGATGCGGCTTTCGATTCCGGAAAGCGGTAGAGTTTACTCCTTCCTGTGTCAACAACAGGAGAATTGCGCCCAAAATCCGCAACAAGCGGCAAAATGATGCTATTTTCGTTGCAGCTAGGTTCAAATGCCGATGCTTTAACCATAAAATCTATACTTTTGAGTGCTTTTCAGTGAATCAAAAGCCATTCGATACTGTAGGTATAGTTATTATAAAAGTTGATTACGGATTCAGGGCGGATTTTTGGGTTTTCGTCCTCTTTTTTTGGGTGACGATATCCTCTCAAAATCCAGTAATTCCCCCACCACGTTCGCCTGCTCCACCGCATTCCCGGACTGCAAAATTTCATTCCTAACCTGGAAACACCTGAAATTTTTAACAAAATCCAAAATCTAAACCCACATCGGAATCTTATACCAAAAAAATGGAAATCTGATAAAGTGCCCTAAAAGTACGAAGCCCCAAGCTATGGGGGCCTAGCTGGGGGCATCCAAAAAGACCAAAAATCTATTTTAGGTTACTCTAACAAAGAATAAAATTTCATTTTAACCCTTTCAAGCGAAATGCCATAAAGGACACGCCATGACAGCCTCCTCTCCCCTGCGGGAAGTTGAAACCGTCATCGACCGTCTTCTGGCCCCGGACGGATGCCCCTGGGACAGGGAGCAAACCCCCGCCTCCCTGTGCGAATACATCCTGGAGGAAGCCCATGAGCTGGTGGATGCCGTCCGCCACAGGGCAACAACCGATGTCCGCGAGGAACTGGGGGACGTCCTTTTTCTCCTCCTCTTTCTCAGCCGCCTGTACGCGGCGCGCGGGGCCTTCAGCCTTGAGGAGGTCCTGGCCCGTTGCGCGGCCAAAATGATCCGCCGCCATCCCCACGTCTTTGCCGGCGCGGTCTTCGCCTCGCGCGATGAGCTGCTCCAGGGCTGGAACCGCGTCAAGCAGGACGAAAAGCGGGAACACGGCCCGCCGGGCCGGGAGGAGGGGGTTTTCGCCGCTCTGCCCCGGAATCTGCCCCCCCTGACCAAGGCCTACCGCATCCACGCCAAGGCCGCGAACGCGAATTTCACCTGGGACAGCGCTGAGGATGTGGAGCAGCAGGCGGAGGCGGAATGGCTGGAACTGCTGGATGCCCTGGCCGGCGGCGACAAAGAGGCCCAGGAGCGCGAACTGGGGGATCTGCTCTTCACCCTGGTGGAACTGGGACGGCGCAAGGGCATCAAAGCCGCCGCCGCCCTGGACAACGCCTGCCAGAAATTCCTGCTCCGCTTTGCCCGCATGGAGGATCAGGTCCGGGGGCGGGGCGGGGACTTCGCCGCCGTTTCCATGGAGGAGAAAAACGCCCTGTGGACCGCCGTCAAGGCCGAAGAAAAGAACTCCTCCCTTACGCCCAACGCCTCGCAATAAAGGAAGTTCTGGTGAACCAGCAGCCCACGCCTCCTGTTCCCCAGCCCAAGGGTTCCGCGCCGGAGACCGCCAGCCAGCCGGCCCCGTCAGCCGGAAAGGCCTCCAGGGACAACTCCCGGAGACTGGCCGGGGAAGATCCCACCGCCCGCAAGATCTTCCTCTGGTCCTTCATGCTCCTCCTGATCTTCTCCCTCTATCTCCTGTACGCCCTGATGCGGCCCCTGCTGCACACCATCATCCTGAGCCTTATCTTCTCCGCCATCAGCCACCCCTTTTACAGGCGATGTCTAAGACTGACCGGAAACCGGCCTGTCGCCGCGGCCCTGCTGGTCATCTGCTGCCTGATGTTCCTCGTGATCCTGCCCATCAGCCTCTTTATCATCGGCCTCATTCCCCAGGCCAGCCAAAGTGTGGCCGACATTACCCGCTGGCTCCAGACAGCGGACCCCGGCGCCATGCTCGCCAGCACCCTGGCTCCCCTTCTTTCCCTGTTGCAGGATCATTTTCCGGATCTCAGCCTGGACGCCCTGGACTTCAAGCAAAACATGGTCGCCCTGTCCAGCCGGATGGGACAATATCTCCTTTCCTCCGGCACCTATCTCCTGCGCAATACCGCCCTGTTCATCGGGCATCTGTGCGTCATGCTCCTGATCATGTTTTTCGCCCTGATCGACGGCAAGGTCTGGCTCCGGCGCCTGGAATACCTCCTGCCCCTCAAGCCGGAACAGACCGTGATCATCATTGAGAGCGTGCGCCGCATGTCCCGGGCCGTGCTTGTGGGCGGATTCTGCGTTGCCACCCTGCAAGGCGTCGCCGGCGGCATCGGCTTCGCCCTTGTCGGCATCCCGCCCCTGTTCTGGGGCACTGTCATGGTCTTCGCCGCCCTTGTCCCCGTCTTCGGCACCGGCCTCGTCTGGGGTCCCGCCGTCCTGATCCTCTTTTTCACCGGAGAATGGCAAAGCGCCCTCTTCCTCCTTCTCTGGTGCGGCATCGGCGTCACCGGCATTGACAGCATCCTCCGGCCCCTGCTGATCCGCGACGGCGCCCGCGTTTCCGTCCTCTTCATCTTCCTTTCCATCCTGAGCGGGGTCATGACCTTCGGCATGCTCGGTCTCCTGTACGGGCCCGTCATCCTCGGCCTGGTCGTGGTCATGATCGATATCTACAACCAGGAATACCGATCCATCCTGGATGCCCGCAAAACCCGAAAGGAACAGGAACCCGGAGAATGAGGCCTCCTTCACTTTCCCGATCAAAGATGTCCCCCCTGGTTGATCGGTAAAGATAGCAAATTGCCAATGTGCCCTTTGCCCTGCAAGGAGTTGCAAGCGAATCCTCACAGAGCGGCAGGAGAAGGCTGGCTTTGCCCGCCGCAGCCGCCCCGTCAAAACCGCACGGATGCGGCTTTGACGGGGAATTCAAATCAGGATGGACGGGACAGATGCCCGGAACCGACAAACGCGAATCCGATCAGGCCTTCCTGCGGGCGCTCCCCTAAGTGGCGCTGACGCTCCCCTGCATCCGCAGGATGCGGCTGTAGGGCCTTTTGCGCAACCCGCCAGAATCGCCTGCCTGTGAAGGTCGATTCTGGCGGGTTGCGTTTTTTCGTTACCGTCAAAACCTATTCCTGTTCGCGCCGCGCCTTCAGCCATACCTCGCGCTTTTCCCTTGCCGCTTCCAATGATACAGCCACGCAGGAGAAAAGCTCTCCGTCCTTATGCCGAAAATCGCATGCGCGAAACTTTCTGTACGTATCGCGAACTGTGCCTCTTCAGGCTGTTTGCCTGTCCACAAGGGAAAGAACCTCGTCCATTATGCGCATGGCTTCGGCGAGTTGTTCCGCGGTGATAATCAGCGGAGGCGCGACAAGGATCATGTTTTCATGGCTGTACGTCATAAAGCCGCGCGCGGCAAGATCGCCGATAATGCCTTTCATTACGCCTCCTGGATCTTTGCCGTAGGGCACCAGAGGCTCTTTGTCCGTCTTGCTTTTGACCAGTTCCAGCGCGGAAAAAAGGCCTATGCTGCGCACATCGCCCACACAGGGATGCTTTTCCTTCAGAGAGGCCAGGATGGCGGCCAGTTCCTCGCCGCGCGCCCTGACGTTGGCCAAAATATCGTGTTCCTTGTAATAGTTCACGCAGGCGACGCCGGCGGCGCAGGCCAGGGGATGACCGCTGTATGTCAGGCCGCAGGCCAGAAAGTTGTCATCAAAATGGGCCGCAACGGCTTTGGACACGGCAACGCCTCCAAGCTGCACATAGCCGCAGGTCACGCCTTTGGCGAACACCACCATGTCCGGTTTGACGCCGTAATGCTCAAAGGCGAACATGGTTCCGGTCCTGCCGAAACCGACCATGACCTCGTCGCAGATCAGCAGGATGCCGAACTCGTCGCAGATCGCGCGCACTCCCTGCAGGTAACCTTCGGGCGGGATAATGACGCCGTTGGATCCGGTGACGGTTTCCAGCACAATGGCCGCCACGGCATCCGGATTCTCGTAGACCACCTGCTCGCGCAGCTTGTCCACATAATAGCGGGAGGCCTCCTGTTCCGAAGCGAAAGCGAGTTTTTCCCGGTAAATATACGGATCGAAAAATTTTACGAATCCCGGAATACCGGGTTCCAGCGGATAACGGCGCGGCTCGCCGGTCAGGTTGCCCGCGCCGAAGCTGGAACCGTGGTAGCTGCGGTAACGGGAAAAGACCTTTTGTCTGCCGGTGAACATTTTCGCCATCTTGATGGCATTTTCGTTGGCGTCGGCGCCGGCGTTGGTGAAAAATATCTTGCCGAAATTGTCGGGCAGCAGTTCAACCAGCATCCGGGCCAATTCGCCGCGCGGCCCATTGCCGTACGACGGCGAGATATAGCAGCAGATTTCGGCCTGCGCCTTGATTGCCTCGATAATCGCCCTGTTCCCGTGCCCCAGGTTCATGTTCACGAGCTGGCTCGACATGTCCGTGTACCGTTTGCCCGAAGGGTCCCAGAGATAAATTCCCTCCGCCCTGTCGACCACTATGGGATTGATCCCGCGCTGTTTCGACCACGATTGCAGATTGTAGGCCGTGTGCGCGGCCTTGATTGACGCTTCAGACATTGTGCGTATCCTCCTGTAGGCTGTAGGGAAAAAATGCGCCGTGCCGCAGGTCTGGTACTGGTAAAAGACCCTATCGCCGCGGAGTTGTCAAGCCGCCGACAGCCGCCGTTGCAGCGGGAGTTTCCCTTTTTAAGGCGGCGAATTCTCTGCCGTTTTCGAAGTTAGGGAAGCGCTGATTTATCGGGGCTCCGCCCCGAACCCCGTCGGGGGGGCATATCGTTTCAGCTGCTGTCCGCCCGCGTTTTCGCGCGGTACGGACGGCCCCGAACCCCCTCATTTCGTATTCCATTGATATACTTAACGGGGGTGCAGGGGCCGTTCGTCCCGAACGTCAGCGAGGGCGAACTCATCCTGTCAGGATGCCCCTGCTGGGGGAGTTTGAGGGGGC
>JAISNZ010000097.1 GCA_031275955.1 Desulfovibrio sp.
CCCCAGCACTGCGGAAAACCGGAATCACAGGGCGGCCAGCACTGTCCGCGCCCAGGCGTCTATGTCCTCTCCGGCCCTGTCCGGATCGCCGTCGATCTTCAGTTCGCCGGCGACATCAACAGCGCCCAGTTCCGCCAGGCGTTTTCTGATGACGTCCACAGCCCCGCAAAAATGGGTATAGCCGCTGTCGCCGCAGCCGAAGCAGGCCGTCTTGCAGCCTTTGGCGCCGATGCGCTCAAAAGCGTCGAACAGGGGAACAAAATCGCTCTGCAGCTCAATGTCGGCATCGCCCCAGGTGGCGCAGCCGAAAAGGACGCAATCCCTGCCCTGGCACAGGTTATCCGCCTTGGCCCTGGCCGCGTCCAGCAGAGTCACCGCATGTCCGCCGCCGCTCAAGGTCTTTCCGATGCGTTCCGCAACCGAAGCCGTGTTTCCCGTGGTGGACCCGAAAACAATAAGCACATCAGCCATAGCGCATCACTCCTTGCCGGCGCTGGCCGCCGGAATTGGTCCCGTTTTTGCCCCCGCCGCGGCGAAAAGGCCGCGCCCGCGTGGCGTTCTTGCTCAAAAAGGAAAGCGATCCGACGGCGCGGTAGCGCGCGGGGCCGGCGGCGGCGGGATCGCCGGCCTGGGGCCGGGACTTTTCGCGGGCAACCGGAAATCCCGCCGGTCAGGATCCAGCCTATAGAAAATGACTTTCAATTTCAATCAGAAAATCCCCGTCCTTGCGCCGGCGCGAGCTATTCCGTTGTTTCCGCGCGCAGTTGTTCCACCAGGGAAACCGCCCGGAAAAGGGAAGGGCGGGAAGGAGTGTTTTGGACGGACAGTTGCAGATAGCTGGAGAGGGGGCGCAGGGGCGTGGGGACCTCCCGCCAGAAGTCGGGGTCGCGCAGGAGGGGGACGGCGTCGGAACGGACGGTCCGGGCCAGGGTCCGGGCCAGGTCGGCGAGGCCCGACTGAAAGGCGGCGGCGGCCCGGGGATGGCCGGAGGCGACCCGCTCCCAGCGTTTGCGGGAATTTTCCGCAGGCAGGCGCAGGAAGAGGGCGCCGAACCAGGCCTGCCAGAAACGGGAAAGATCGTTGCGGGCCGCGGCCAGATCGGCTTGGGGAAAGGCGGGGTCCAGCGGGTGGAAGTCCGGAGGGTGGGCGGAGGAGCGGGTGGCGGTGGTCAGGAAAGCGGCATTGCGCGCTGGAATGCAAAGGGGGTCCAGGGAAAAGAGGCCGTGGCCGTCGCGGGCGGTGCGCAGGAGTTCCATGTTGCGGGCGTGGGGGGCGGCGGTTTCCAAAGAGCGGCCTGAAAGCAGGGCCGCCGTCAGGGCGGCGACGCGGCTTGCCTTCAGGGCGGCCTTGCATTCCAGGCCGGGGCGGATACAGCTCCAGCAGCCGTTGCAGTCGAGCAAGGGTCTGACAACGTGGTGTCCGGGGGAAAAGGGGCCGGTTTCCCAGGGGTTCACCGGGCCGAGGGAAAGGTTGAGCACAGGAGCGCCGACCCAGGCGGCGATGTGCATGGGTCCGGTATCCGGGGTGATCAAGAGATCCAGGCCGGCTATGAACCGCGCCAGGGCGTCGATGCGGAACCGGCCGCAAAGATTGAGGGCTGGGGCCTTCAGGGAAGCCGCCACCTGACTCCCCAGCGCTTTTTCCGCCGGCCCGCCGAGGAGGACGGGTTTGTGTCCGGCCCTGAGCAGCAGACGGGCCAGAGGGGTCCAGAAGTCAGCCTCCGGGTGTTTGTCCGGTTCGCTGGCGCCGAGGAAGAGGCCGATGCGGGCGCTTCCGGGGGGGGCGGAAGAAAGATCCCGGGGCAGGGGCCAGCGGGTGCGCAGCATCGCGTCCTGGGGAATAAGATCCAGGGCGTTCAGGTCCGCCCAATGAAAAAGGTTGTAGCGGTTGTTGTGGGTCAGGGAGGCGCGGTAGATCTGCCAGTCGCCCTGGATGCGCAGGGTATCGTCCGTGTCCAGGTAGGGGCCGATGCGGATATCGGCGCGGGCGGCGGCGGCCAGCCGGGCCGCCTCGGGGCGGTGGCTGAGATTGAGGACGGCGTGGAAGGTCTGCCCCTTGAAGTCCGGAATGCCGTTGTACCTGAAATAGGCGGCTTGCGGGGAAAGGGGCAGGAGGGGCTCGAAAAAGGCGGACTCGCCGACCACCCAGAGGGGGTGCGCGGGAAAGGCGGCGGCCAGCCAGCCCAGGAGAGGAAAGGAGAGGACAAGATCCCCCATGCGTTGCATCTGCAGGATGAGAAGAGGGGGGCGGCTCACGGGGGCTGTCCCTTCAGGCGTAGATGGAGCGCATCCGCGCAATCAGGGCGCTCAGGCGGTGTTCGTAGGTGTGTTCGGCCAGGACGCGGCGATGGGCGGCGGCGGCGATGGCCTCCCGCTCCGCGGGAGCCGCCAGGAAGCGTTCCGCCAGGGCCAGGGCTTCGTCGGGGGAGTGGAAGCAGCAGATTTCCCGGGAGGGATCGAAGAGATTTTCCGCCTGGGGGCGATAATCCGTGAGCAGAAAGGATCGGCTGGCCGGCACGTCAAAGACGCGCTGATTGACGGCGCCCTTCATCTGCTTGCTGGTGCAGTTGAAATTGACGGCGCTGGAGGGATACAGGCGGGGCAGCTCGTCATAATAGGCCAATTCCGCGTGATAGAGCCAATTCCGGGGCGGCCCCAGGAGATCCCGCCAGCCCCTGTCGCCCACGATGAGGGGGGAGAGGGGCAGAATGGCCTGGACGCAGCGCAGGCGGTACTGGAGGGTGGCTTCCCAGGTGAGCATGGTTTCATAATCCAGGCGGGCCTCAATGGAGGCAAGATCGTCAAAGGCCGGCAGAAGATCCGGATGGGCGGCCTGCAGAAAGTCGCGGACGGAACGGCAATCCGAAGCGGCAAAGTCCGCCGCCACCGTCCGGCAGCCGCGCATGAGGACGGCGGGCAGCCTGAGGCGGTTGCGGCGGACATCCACCTTGCCGGCCATGGAATTGCCGACAAAGGAGATGGCCCCGGACCAGGCGGCGGGAAGGGAGGGCAGGGGAACGGCGCCGGGAACAAACCGCCGGGCGTCCGTGCCCAGAGGCAGATAGGAGACGTGTTCGAATCCGAGGGCGCGCAGGGATTCCAGGTTGTCGGCGTCCCAGGTGAAGAGGGCGATCCAGGGACTGACCAGGCCCTTGTAAAGGGAAAGGATCAGATGCGGGTTGTCCACGAACCAGGAAGCCAGGGGCAGACGGAGTTTGCCCAGGAGATCCGTGAGTACTCCCTCCCTGTCCACGCCCAGGTGGTTGATGGTCAGGGCGAAGTCCGGCCTGAACTCCACAACGGCCGAGAGGAGCTGCTCCACGAAGATTTCCTGGCCCACTTCCCCCTGCGGGATCTGGAGAAAGCGGTGCTCAAGGCCGAGGTATCCGCAGGCGGCGATGACCTCGCCCGAAAGAAAGTAGGAGCTGGTCAGAAGCAGGATGCGCGGGGATGCGCCTCTGAATTTGGGATAGTGAATCCGCTGCCAGAAATTCGCCCTGGCGCTGGCCCGGCAGGCCCTTTCCACGGTCGTGTAAAAATCGCGATCCAGGCGCAGGTAAAAGGGATTGATCAGGGCCTGCAAGGGCATCCCGCCGGCCTCCTGCTGCCGCAGGGTCAGGGCCTTGACCGCGTCCCGGGGGGAGGATTCCCTGATCCAGGCCAGTCCGGGATGGGCGGAAAAACGGGAAAGCAGGCGGCCGGCGGCCAGGATGTCGGCCTCCTTGTCCACAACGATGAGCCGGAAGGAAGGGCCGTGGCGGGCCAGGAGACGGGCGATCAGCTCGGCCAGGGCGTATCCCGCGCCTGCGCCCAGAAGCACCGGCAGGGTTGTCTGGAGAGCGGGCGCGGCAGGGGGGGGATCGGGAGGAGGGAGAAAGGACAGTTCGCGATCCGGCCCGGCCCGGCCCAACAGGGACAGGGTCCTGCCGGCTCTGGAAACCCGGATGTCCGCGATGGCGCCGCCGTCCCAGACCGCGCGGGCGGTCCCCCCTAGGTCATCCATGCGCCCGCCTGATCTTCCCTCCCGTGCGGCACGGCGGGGGATCGGCTGATGATTTCGTTCTCGCCCAGCAGGAAAGCCTGATTCGCCGAGTCCGCCGCGATGTCCATAAAGGCCCTGCCGATGCTGATTTCCGTGCCGGCCATGATCTTTCCGGGGGCGATCACCCGGCATTTCCCGGCATTTTGTTCATCCTCGGCAAACTTTCTCCACAGGTCGTTGCGCCGGGCATGGGCGATCTTGAGTTTGCGCCGCACCAGATCAATGCGGGGCCGGAATTCCTGTTCCATGACCTGGTTGCGGGCGGACTGCTTTTCAAAATAGAGGAATTTGTCCTTGAGGTAGCGGATCTGGTTTTCCAGCTTTTGCAGGGCGAGAAAGCCAAAGGGGTCGTAGCCCATGCAGATGCGGGTGGCGGTGGTGTAGTCGCTGCCGAGCTGCCCTTCCACATAGACGATGCTGTTGGCGTATGTGGCCCCGCCTTGCAGGCGTCCCTTGATGATCAGGTTTCCTCCCACATACAGGGTGCTGTGCAGGCAGTGGCCGTCAATAATCACGTTGCCCCGGGCCCGGAGCTGGGCGTGTTCGCAAAAGGGCAGGCGGATGGATCCGCCGCAGTCCAGCAGGGTGTCCGGCACGGGCTCATAGACGATCTTTCCCGTCGGCTCCTCCTCAATGGCGCTGGTGTTTGTCCCCTTGACCCCGGCGGTACAGACTATGTCTCCGGCCGCCTTGACCTTGGCGCTTTCGATATGCCCCCGGACAAGCAGGTTCCTGGCCATGGCCGAAAAACCCGTCTGGATATCCCCATGCACGGCCATATCCCCCACAAAGAAGATGCTGCCGGTGCGAAAACCCAGGTGGCCGCGCACGTTGAGGAGCTTTTTAACGTTGATCAGCCCCTTGTGGTAAAAGCAGTACCCGTTGGCCCGGGCGATGATCTTGTCCTGGTTTTCCGGGTGCAGGGCGCAGTTGGGCCCTACGGGCAGATAGCGTTCCTGGTATGTGAAGCGGGGATCCCGGGGAATATCGGGGAATACTTCCAGGTCAATCATTTCGGCCAGAACCTGTCCCGCCACCACATTCTGAACATACCCAAGGTAGCGCTGATTCGCCGAGCCTCCCGCTCCCTGTTCCGGCGCAAGATGCATGTGGCTGAAATCAGGATCAAAGTAGTGGTGCAGGTAATACATGGGCAACTCCTTGGGGGATTACACCACCAGGGCCATCAGCACGTCATCCTCGGTCTCCAGAAAGTAAAAAAAAGGCACCAGGTCCAGCTCGCCCAGAAGATCGCGGACCTCCCGCGAGACGCGATAGAGGTACATCCGCTTGTCGTTCCCCCGGATACTGGCGGCAAAGGCCACCAGAACGCCCAGGGCCGTGCGGCTCAGGGATACCGCCTCAAAATCCAGGATGACCTTTTCCATCCCTTCCAAGGTCAGGCTGTGCAGAGCTTCCCGAAATTCCCGGATTTGGGGCAGGCCGATAGCCCCTGTAAAGCGTCCGATAACCGTACTGTTTTCCCGGGTACGGGCAATGACCGGGCAACAGTCGAATTTTCCCTCCTGGACAGTCGCCAGATCCAGGGTCAGGGCGCTGGCGCATTCCCCCAAAAGGGACGAGCCGATAAAGTCTTTCATGGCTTTTCCCCTGGCGATCCGCTCTCCGCTGTTGTCCCGCGCGCGGCGGCCGCCTCCTGCCGTGCCGTTTCCTCGGCCCGCAGAGCGCGGCGAAGGGTTTTCCCCATCAGGGTTTTGGGCAATTCCTGCCGGAATTCCACCTGCCTGGGGACCTTGTAGCTTGCCAGACGCTGCCGGCACCAGGCGCCAATCTCGGCCCGGGTCGCCGTTTCGCCGGGCTTGAGCACGACGTAGGCCTTGATGATTTCCCCCCTGGAGGGATGCGGCACGCCGACAGCCACCGCTTCCTGAACCTTGGGGTGATCAAAGAGAACCTCGTCGATCTCCCGCGGGGCGACATTATACCCTCCCACGACAATCATGTCCTTTTTCCGATCAACAATCCGAAAATACCCGTCTTCGTCCATGACGGCAATATCCCCCGTATACAGCCAGCCGTTGCGCAGGGTTCCCGCCGTTTCATCCGGGTTGTTCCAGTAGCCGGACATGACCTGGGGCCCGCGCAGGACAAGTTCGCCCACCTTGCCCGGAGGCAGGGGCACAACCCCAAGCTCCATGTCCACGATGCGGGCTTCGGTGCCCGGCAGGGGGATGCCGATGGAGCCGACTTTGCGCAGACCCCGGAGCGGCGTCAGATGGGTAACCGGGGAAGCCTCGGACAAGCCGTAGCCTTCAATGATTTTCACCCCCAGTTCTTCCTCATAGTGGCGGATCACCCCTTCGGGCATGGGCGCCGAACCGGAAATACAGCAAAACAGGGAGGACAGGATCCGCTGCCTGGGAGCGTTTTTCTGTTGCAAAAGGGAGATGAAGATGGCCGGGGCTCCGGGCAGGATGGTGCCCTTGTACTTTCCGATAATGCCCAGCAGTTCCGCCGGAACATACCGGGGCACGGGCACGGAAACGGCGCGCAGATGCACGGGCAGGAGCAGGCAGGTCATCAGGCCGTAGACGTGAAAAAAAGGCAGCACCCCCACCAGGGTATGCGTTATCTCGTCGTTCTTGAGAAAACCCAGACAGGCGCTCAACTGTTCCACATTGGCGTTCAGGTTGGCGTGGGAAAGCATGGCGCCCTTGGACAGGCCGGTGGTGCCTCCGGTATATTGGAGCAGAGCCAGGGCGGTCTTCGGATCTTCCGGGGGATGGGAAAGCCGCTCGCGCCCCTTGAGCAGGACGGAAAAGGGATGCACCGAGACCTGGTCAAAGGAAACGGACGCCGCGGTCTTGCCCCACCAGGCCTTGATCCGTTGCAGCCAGTTCAGGGGAAAGGACAAGCCCTCAGCCGCGGTGGTGATGTAAAAGTGTTCCACTCCCAGACGGTCGCGCAGGGCGTTAAGCCGGGGCCAGCAGAGATCAATGCTCACGAGCTGGGTGGCGCCCGCGTCGCGGATCTGATGCAGCAGTTCCTTTTCCCGGTACAGGGGATTGATCATGGTGACGACCCCCCCGGCCTTCAGGATGCCCCAGAAGACAATCAGGGTCTGCGGCATGTTGGGCAGCATCACCCCCACCCTGTCGCCGGGCTTGAGTCCGTTCCGGCGCAGGTTGGCCGCGGCGACTTCCGCCAGCCTGTGCAGGGCGGCGTAAGTCAGGCGGGTATTGTAAAAAAGACAGGCGGGCCGGCGGGGAGTTTCCGCCGCCGCTTTGTCCAGCCAGCCATAGAGGGGGATGTCGGTGGGGACAAGGGAGGGAGAAACGCCGGGATCGTAGAAGGGAAGCCAGGGGAAGGCGGCATCCGGGGATGTCCGGCCGTCCTGCGCCGGGAAGCTCCCGGACTCTCGCGGGGAAGAGGAGGAGGACACGGCCTCCGGGCTGATTTCGGAGGCCGCGCGGTCAGGGCGGAGAAAGGGCTGCTGGCGGTTCTGCGGCATGAACAAAAGGGGTAAAAATATTTCTTGATTTATCCGGTTTTTGCCTTCAAGGCAAGCGGATCCTGGGGAAAATTCCCCCGGCCCCCCATTGCGCGCCGCATGGCCATCCTGCCGGGGGGGGCGGGCCTTCGCCGCCTTGCCCGCTCCGGGGAAGTGGGGTATGGAGGGAAAAACCTTCGGAGAAACCGTGCGGCACGTCCTGGTGGTTCAACTCGCCCGCTTCGGCGATCTGCTGCAAAGCAAAAGACTTCTCCTCAGCCTTGCGGCCGAACCGGACACCACGGTACACCTGTGCCTGGACGTCTCCCTGGCCTCCCTGGCCTCCCTGGTCTATCCCCAGGTCCAGATCCACGCCATCCCCTGCCATCGCAACGCCGGGGTCGCCCCGCGCGACATGCTGCCGCTCCTGCTGCGCGAAGGCGCCCGTCTGGCCGGACTGCGCTGCGAACAGGTCTATTTCCTCAACGCTTCCCCCCTCTCCTATGCCCTGGCCGCGCTCTTTCCCCCGGAAACAGCCAGGGGATATGTCCGCGACAAAGGACAGAATCTGCGCGGTCCCTGGACCAGACTTGCCGCCCGCCTGCTCCGCCGCCGGCAGACCTCTCCCCTCAATCTGGTGGATTTCTGGGCTTGGCAGCACCCCGCCCCCATCGCCCCGGAACAGGTCAACCCCCTCCCCGGGGCCGCAGGCAGCGGGCGCGTCGGAGTGGTCATGGCCGGACGGGAAACGCGCCGTTCCCTGCCGCCCGAAACCCTGGCTCTGGTCATCCAGGCGGTCTTCCAGGCCAGGGGGGGCCCCCGCCTGGTTTGTCTGGGCAGCGGAGCGGAGCGCCCTCTGGCGCGGCGTCTGGCGCGCCTGCTGCCGCCCAGGACGGCGGAATGCCTGGAGGACGCCACGGGGCGGACATCCCTGGAAGATCTGCCGGAGATCCTGCGCGGCCTGGATTTGCTGCTCAGCCCGGATACCGGGATCATGCACCTGGCCGCCCATCTGGGGACCCCGGTCCTGGCCTTTTTCCTGGCCTCGGCCCGCTGCTTTGAAACAGGACCCTACGGCTGGGGACACAGGGTCTGGCAGGCGAATCTCCCCTGCGTCCCCTGCCTGGAATCCGCCCCCTGTCCCCGGAAACACGCCTGTCTGGCCCCCTTTGCCCGCAAGGACCCCCTGGCGCTTCTCGCCGGCAGGTCCGCGCCCGACTGGCCCGAGGACCTCCTTGGCTGCGTCACCGCCCTGGACGCCCTGGGGGGCACCTGCCGGGTCGTGGACGGCCGGGAGCGCCGGGCGGAGGAACGCCTGGGACTGCGCTCCGCCCTTGGCGCCTATCTGGGAATTTCCGGACTGGAGGAAGGCTGCGGGGAGACCGCCGCCCTGTATGAGGAAACGGACTGGATGCTCCCGCCCGGAAAAGGATAAGGCATGATCCGCGTTCTTGTTGTCCTGCCCCTGTACGGAGGATCGCTTCCTGTGGGGCGCTGCGCGGCCAGGGGCCTGCGGGAGGCCGGTTGTCTGGTGGAGACTTTCGAGGCCCCGGCTTTTTATTCCGCCTTTACCGCCCTGGAGGATTTGCGGGTGGGCGCGGAGCGCTATGAGGCCCTGCAGAACGCCTTTCTGCAGGTGATCTCCCAGGCCGTCCTCAGCAAGGCGGACGCCTTCGCCCCGGATCTGGTGCTTTGCCTGGCCCAGGCTCCCCTCAGCCCCCTGGCCCTCAAACGGCTGCGCGCCAAAAAAGTGCCCACGGCCATGTGGTTTGTGGAGGATTTTCGTCTCTTTCCCTACTGGCGGGCCTTTGCCCCCCTCTATGACCTGTTCGCGGTCATCCAGAAGGAACCGTTTTTTACGGAACTCGCGGCTATCGGGGTGCAAAACGTCCTTTACCTGCCCCTGGCGGCTGATCCCTCCCTGCACCGCCCTTTGCGCCTTTCCGCGGAGGAGAAGAAGGAATTCGGCTCAACCCTCTCCTTCATGGGCGCGGGATATCCGAACAGGCGCAAGGCTTTTGTGGAACTCCTCCGCCATGATTTCAAGATCTGGGGCACGGAATGGGAAGGGGAACCCCGCCTCGCCCCCCTGGTTCAGCGCCAAGGCGCGCGCATCAGTCCGGAAGACACGGTGCGCATTTATAACGCCAGCGCCATCAATCTGAACCTGCACTCCAGCGTGCGGACGGCGGAAATCGTCAGCCGGGGCGATTTCGTCAACCCGCGCACCTTTGAACTGGCCGCCTGCGAGGCTTTCCAGCTTGTGGATCAGCGCGTCCTCCTGGACGAACTCTTCACCCCGGAGGAACTGGCCCGCTTTGATTCCTTGCCGGGACTCCTGGCCGCCGTGGCCCACTACAGGGACCGGCCGGATGAACGCCGGCGGATGGCGGCCAAGGCCCGTGAGCGGGTTCTGGCGGAACATACCTACGCCCGGCGCATGAGCGCGCTGCTTGCCTTTGCCGCTGAGCGCCTTCCGGATTTCGGCCCGCGTCCTCCCGCGGCCTGGCCGGAACATATGCCGGAAGACATGCGCCTGGCCGTCACCCGCCTTCTGGAAGAACTCCAGCTGCCCGCTGACGCGGGTTTTGACGATCTCAGCGCCGCTCTCCGGACGAAAAACAGCCCGCTCACGGAAGTGGAAACCGCGCTCCTCTTTCTGGAGGAATGGAAAAAACTCTACTCGGGATAGGACAACTGCGGCCTGAAGGCGCGCTGCCGCAAACGCGCTCCGCTCTGGAAGCATTTCCGGAGGAAAGTGTTCCGGATGCCGCGGCGGCGCTCCTTTCCTGGATCCGCCACGCAAAAAAACCTCGTTGTCTTTGTAAAAACAAATATACTATCTTCATCAAGTTCGCCGTGTTGGTATAACTACCAGTTTCTTATACGCGCCGTTAGCGCAAAGTACCGTTCGGTACTGACGGCTGGTTGCAGGATCGCGCAATTTAGACGATAAGCGTTCGTGCCTTCCTTGGCGTTCAGGCGTTTGATGAACTCTTGCGCGTCTTCCCAAGATAATTTCTCCACCGGGTTATTCCGGCCTTTGAACATGCTCGGATTGTCCCCCATCACCGCTTCCCATTGAGCCTGCGTCACTTCATACTTGCCCAGGTAGAACGGCTTGCTGATAGTCACCCGGTGCTGCGGCGTTTCAATATAATTAGCATCCTCAAAATTCTTGTCCGCCCCCATGGTAAACGACCCGGTCGGAATCAGCACAAACTCCATACCGATGCTGTTGATATAGGTCTTTTCGGCGGCGTGGGCAAAAAATGCTCCGCCGGACAGAAAGAGGTACAAAATGGAAAAACATGTCATAACAAAACGCATAGCGGAAAAGCCTCCTGCCGATGAAGGTTTGAGACGATTCACATTACTGTCAGCGCCCCGGCAAAATGTTTGCCGGGCGGGAGGACCGGAATGGGGTACAACGCTATCTGATCGCGGGACAAAAGGCAAAGTTTGGGTATGAGTGTGCTTCAAGATGGGCACAGGGAAATATCCCGTAAAAGATGCCGGATACATGGATAGCATTCGATTCGGAAACTCAAAAAAACCTTGACCCGCGGGGCAGGTCTATACAGGGATTATGGTTTGAAGACCTCTTGCCATCCTCCCGGAAATCCGTATAGTCCGGAAGCGGCGGCCTCTGGGAAAATCCGCCGCCGTAAGCGCGGTAACGCAACGCGTGGGGGGCGGGAGAAACCCTCCCCTGCCGAGGGAATTTGAGGGAGCAAAGCCCCCTCAAAAAGATTCGTATTGACGCTCCGGGAGCAAAAAACCTTTTGGCTGAGAATGTTATGGCCTGTGATACCACAAACCGCCCCGGCAACCCCTCCGGCGGCCCCCTCCCCCGGATCGACGGCGGAGAACCTCCCTCCGGCGGCCCCTATGATCCGGAACTCCTCTATGTGGAATGCCGCGCCTGCGGCAAGCCGGTATTGTGGGAATCCGGAAAAACAACGGAACTTCTCCTGGCCGCCGGCGTGGATATTTCCCGCCTTGACGAACGCTGCCTAATTCTTTCCGAAGGGTGCCCAGCCTGCAGGCCCCACGAGGAGCACGGCTTTACCCTGGCGGTTCTGCGCATCGCCGGCCTCACCCCGGAAGAAGCCGCCTACATGGACAAACCGGCGGGCAACGCTTAGGAAAACGCTTACCTACCAGCTATCAATCTGATATACCCGCTAAAAGTTACAGGCGCAATAAGCCCTTAGTTCCTATTGCCGGTACTGCGCTGCTGTTGCGTTTGACGCTTGGACTTTTGCTGACTTTGACTCTGTTGAGGCGAACGCTGCTGCTCTTGGCGCTGCTGGACTTGGCGTTCTTGGCGCTGCTGCTCTTGCCGCTGACCATCACGCCGTTCCCGCTCCTGCTGTTGTTGCCTCTGGCGTTCCTGGTCCCGCTTTTGTTGCGTTTGGCGTTCCCTCTCCCGCTCTTGTTGCCCCTGGCGTTCCTGGTCCCGCTTTTGCTGCGTTTGGCGTTCCCTCTCCCGATCTTGTTGCCTTTGGCGTTCCTGGTCCCGCTTTTGTTGGGTTTGACGTTCTTTTTCCCGCTCCTGTTGCCGTTGACGCTCCTGAGCCGCCACCCTCTGCCCCTTCTGGCGTTCCCGTTCCTCCTTCCGCCGCTCCATTTCGCGCTTCATACGCGCCTGTTCCTTGCGCTCCCACTCCAGGCGTTCACGCTCCAATCTCTGACGTTCCCGGGCATTGGCACGTTGCTCCAATGACACACGATTCATCCGTTCTCGCTCATACGCATCCATCATGCTCCTCTCATACCCGGCATCGTCATAATAATCATCATCATGCAGCAAATGACGACAACTTGAAAAAACTAATGAGAAACTCAAAGCCAATACAATAAAAAATACAGTTCTTGTACGACGCATAACACCGCTCCTTTTTGCTTTGGTTAAACTGAAGTTCCAGACTATTTTCGTGTCCAGGAAAACCCTGCAACGATCCGGCCTGGTGCGGGGCATTGTCTTTTGAGATGGTCCCCATAGTTCGGACAGGATGCCGCTGTTTCTTGGCTTGCCTTTTCCCTTATCAGGCTGCCTTTATCCAGTCCTTGCCATAACACATATCCGGGGTTATCCCTCCCAGGCTGCTGTGAGACCAGAGCCGGACTTGGCGCTTTGCGCCGGCGATGCGTTATAGGCCAGGGCAGCCGCCGCCATAACCATGCATTCACTCAAATCCTCTCCCTGACTGATGGCTTCCGGAAAATCCGGAAACGCTATGGAGTACCCTCCTTCTCTGGCCGGGATAAATACCGCGAAATAATAGGTCATATACAAACCCCTTGCGGGAGGGGACCCCCTCCCCGTTTGCAGAAGTCTCACTCCGGTTTGCTTATCAATTTTCCGTACCGTATCATTTTTGATTTGGTATGTCTGCCGATGGTTGTCCGGAAATGCCCTCAGGGATCATAGGCCTTGGTGTGATTTGTGCCGTTTTGGCCCTGCTTGACACATAGCGTATGGCGGGCTTATTTGCCGAACCATGCGCGGCTGTGCCGTCTCATTCACCACCATCACCATTGCCCGGGAGGACATCATGACCAAGGCCGAACTCGTTAAAACCCTGAAGGAACAGGCGCGTCTCGCTACCAACGCCCAAGCCGAAGCCGCGTATAACGGACTTTTTAACATTTTGGCCGAAACGCTGAAAAAAGGCGATTCCGTTGCTATACCCGGCTTCGGCAGCTTCAAGGTGGTGGAACGCAAGGCGCGGAAAGGCCGCAATCCCCGCAGCGGCGAGGAAATCGCCATCCCCGCTTCCAAAGCCGTGAAATTCACCCCGGGCAAGACGCTGAAAGCCTGCCTGTAGGGACTTTGAACCTTGCATAAAAAACCCCGCCTGCCGACAAGCCGGGGCTTTCGTTGTTTGTGCGGCCTGACTTTTGGCCTGGTCGCTACACAAGCCGGATCTCCATGAGTTTTTTTCTCTTTGCGTGGTGGATCCTGGGGGAGATTCCCGCTTGACGCCCGGCTGGGCATATCTTTATGGTAGTCGATGCAGTTTTATGACTCTGCCGGACCCTGGCGGCCGCGGCTGGAGCGTGTTCCCGCCGCGGCCGCCGGATCAAAATTGCCCGGCTGCGGTTTTCAGCGGGAATGTGCGGGAGAGGCGTCTTTCCCGGCGGCCCGGGCGCATTTTCGGGGTAAGGATATTCCCGTGAAAGTGATTCTGTTCTGCGGCGGCAAGGGAACCCGGCTGCGCGAGGAGACGGAGTTCAAACCCAAGCCCATGGTGGAGATCGGCAGCATCCCCATCATCTGGCATATCATGCAGCGCTATGCGCATTACGGGTACAGGGAATTTGTCCTGCCCCTGGGCTACCGGGGGGAAGCGCTCAAGCAATATTTCCACGACTACAGAATGCGCAACGCCGATTTTACGGTGGATCTGGGCAGCGGAGGAATTTTTATGCACAGGAACGCCGTGGAGGTGGACTGGCGCGTAACCCTGTGCGACACCGGGGAAGACACGGAGAAGGGCGCCCGCATCAAGCGGGTGGCGCATCATCTGGGCAGCGGCCCCTTCATGGCCGCCTACGGCGACGGGGTGGCGGACGTGGACATGGCGGCCCTGACGGCCTTTCACAAGGCCCAAGGTAAGATGGTCACCTTCACCGGGGTGCGCATGCCCTCGCGCTTCGGCACGGTAACCACCAACGCGCGGGGGGAGATCGCCTCCTGGCAGGAAAAGCCTGTGCTGGACCAGTTTACCAACTGCGGTTTTTTCGTCTTTGAACCGGAATTTTTGGACTATCTCAGCGAGGACGCCTCCTGCGACCTGGAAAAGGAGCCTCTGGAGCGCCTGGCCCGCGAAGGGCAGCTGGCCATGTACCGGCATAAGGGTTTCTGGCAGTGCATGGATACCCTGCGGGATTACCAGTTGTTGAATTCCATCTGGGAATCCGGGCAGGCGCCCTGGATGGTCTATCCCCCGGATATCTCCCCCGATGTTTAATGGATGCTATGCCCGCCGCCGGGTCTTCGTCACCGGGCACACCGGCTTCAAGGGGGCCTGGCTGACGGCCTGGCTGCTGGATCTGGGAGCGGAGGTGACGGGGTTCTCCCGGGACATTCCCACCACCCCGGCCGCCTTCTCGGAACTGGGACTTGAGCGGCACATCCGCCACCTGACCGGGGACGTGCGCGACAGGGAGGCCCTGGCCCGGGCCATGGCCGGGACGCGGCCGGAAATGGTCTTTCACCTGGCGGCCCAGTCGCTGGTGCGCCCCTCCTATGAAGACCCGGGACTGACCTTTGAAACCAACGCCCTGGGGACCCTCAACCTGCTGGAGGCCGTGCGCCGCGCCCCGGAGGTCCGGGCCGTGGTTTGCGTCACCAGCGACAAATGCTACCGCAATGACGAATGGGTCTTCGGCTACCGGGAAACCGATCCCCTGGGCGGCAAGGACCCTTACAGCGCTTCCAAGGCCTGCGCCGAGCTGGTGGCCCGGGCCTATTTCTCCTCCTTTTTCCGGGACGGGCCGGCCATGGCCACGGCCAGGGCCGGCAACGTCATCGGCGGCGGCGACTGGGCCAGGGATCGCATCATCCCCGATTGCGCCAGGGCCTGGGCGCAAGACGCGCCCGCCGTCATCCGCAATCCCGGCGCCACCCGGCCCTGGCAGCATGTGCTGGAACCCCTTTCCGGCTACCTCTGGCTGGGGGCGCGGCTTCTGCAAGACGCGCCTCCCGAAGAGGCCGCGCCTCCCGGGGGGGCCGCGCCTCCCGGGGGGGCCGCGCCCCGCAGGTCCGCTGATCCGGCCTTTGGCTCCGGCCTGAAGGCGGACAAGGAAGCCTTCAATTTCGGCCCTGGGGCGGAGGTCGCCGCCACCGTGTCCGAGGTGGTCTCGGCCCTCGGTCCGTACTGGCCCGGCTTCCGGGCCAGCCTGGAACAAGCCGGGGAGAGCCGGGAAAGCACCCTGCTCAAGCTCTGCTGCGACAAGGCCCTGGCCGCCCTGGGCTGGCGGGCGGCGCTGTCCTTTGCCGAAACCATCCGCCTGACGGCTGAATGGTACCGCATCTATTACAGCGGGAAAGGCGGCGCGGACATGCGCGCCGTCAGCAGCGGGCAGATTGCCGTCTACGCGGCAAAAGCCGCGGAAAAGGGACTCCCGTGGACGCGCTAGGAGGCGCCGCCCTTCAGGGCGTTCTTCTTGCCGATCTGGCGGAAATTCCCGCCGCCGGAGGGCCGGTTCTCCACATGGTCCGCAGGGACAGCCCCCTCTTTTCCGGCTTCGGGGAGATCTACTTCTCCCTGGTGGAACCCGGCGCGGTCAAGGCCTGGAAACGCCACCGCCGCCAGACCCAGCTCTTTGCCGTGCCCCACGGGCTTGTGGAGGTGGTCGTCCACGACGCGCGCGAGGGTTCCCCCAGCCGCGGCCTTACGGCCTCCTTCCTCCTGGGGCGGCAGGGGCGTTACGGGCTGCTGCGCATTCCCCCCGGACTCTGGTACGGTTTCGCCTGCCGGGGAGCGGAAACAGCCGTGGTGGCGAACTGCGCCGACATTCCCCACGACCCCGGGGAGGCCGAGCGCCTGCCGCCGGACAGCGGGCAGATTCCCTGCCGTCTGGCGGCAGGCATCCTCCGGGAAGACCCCCCGGGGTCAGGACAAGACCCGTGACCCGCGCCGGCCCTCTGCTCATCGCCGGCGGCCTGGGATATCTGGGGGCCTGGCTGACCCGGCGTCTGGCCCTGG
>JAISNZ010000136.1 GCA_031275955.1 Desulfovibrio sp.
GCCCCGAAACGCCCCTCTGGCCCCACTACGGCAAGCTCGTCAACAAGCCCTCCGACCTGCGGCACTGCCACCTGACCAAAAACAGACCCGTCTATGTGGCCGTGTGGGAAGTGCTTGACCCGGAAGGACGGAAAATCCTGATCCGGGAAATAGGCACCCACGAAGCCGTCGATTACGACCGGATAAAATAACCCCAAGGAGGCTGCCATGCAAAGCGCGAACACAATCAGCATAGAAGTGCCCCGGCCCATGATCGGCAGGGCGCTTGAATCCATCAGGAAAAGCCTTGCCGCCGAAGGCATTGACGCCGTGCTCTCCGTCAGGGAAAGCGGAGAAATCGACGAAAACCGCGCGTACTCCCTTGAGGAAACCTTTCCGGACAGCCACCCCGGCAAGGCGCTGGCCGGATTGAGAGCGCGGGAAGGGCTGACCCAGAAGCAGATGGCCGAAGCCCTGGACATCTCGCAGTCCCGTCTCTCCGAACTTGAGCGGGGAATCCGGCGCATCAGCCTGGATATGGCCAAAAAGATAGCCGAGAAATACGGCATCTCGCACCGCTCCCTAGTGTAGACCGCCGCCCCGCTCACGCCGCGCCTCCCTCTTCCGCGGGTGCCGCATCCGATACGGCCCCTGCCTTCAATCCCGCCAGAGTTCCGCCGTCGCTCTCCCGCGTCGCCGCCCGCCCGCTGTATTCCTGCCACCGTTCCAGAACCACCCGGGCAAAGCGCGGCTCAATCTCCATGAGCCGGGCGCTCCTGCCCAGGCGCTCGCAGGCCATGAGCGTGCTGCCGGCGCCTCCGAAAAAATCTGCCACCTCCCCGCCGCAAGGGCTGGGTAGAGGCCATGTCTCAATGCGCATGCAATGCCTCCTGAAAGATTTTCGATTGCACGAGGCCGATCAGGCAGAGAGGATGGCCGGAGCATCGGGCGCAGCTCGCCATGTACGTCCACCAGAACGGGGGATTCGTCCTGGGGCAGAGGACAAGGCACTCGGCCAAAGGCCGGTCGCGCCGGGAACGGAATGCTTTGAGCAAGCCCTGCGGCGACAGATGCTGCGCTATGTCCGGAGGAAACCGCACCTCCTCCAGCGTGGCCACGCGGGGCACCCGCCAGCAACGCTCCGGGCAGCCCCCGCCCAGAACTCCGTTCCTTGCGTCTTCAGCGGACGTATCCTCTTCACTCTTTCCCTCTTGCCCGCGCGACGGATCATCAACGGAAACGCCGCCTGTTTCCCTCCCAACGGAAACAGGATTGCCGACAGGCATGCCCTTGGACACCCAGCCCCCCAGATCAACCCCCAGGGCAAAGGCCTCGCCGGGGTCTTTCCCTTCCGGCACGGGCCAGAGCCGGGCATGCGAATAGGTGCGCTCCCACCACGGCCAGGCATTCGCCCCGGGGTTGGAGCCGTCCTCCTTGTCCTGGTCGACGTCCAGGGCCGTCAGGATGCGCACGGCCCGCAGCAGATGGCGGTGCGTCGCGACGTCCGGCTTGCCGTTCACCGTCAGCACGGCGAGGACGCCCACAGAGCCGCCGCAGGCGTGATGCACGGCCATCGCGTCCAGCTCGGACTCCACGATCACCCAGGTCGCCATATCCTGGGACACGCCGCGAGGGAGCAGGCACAGGGGAGCCGAGTAGGGATCCGAAGCCTGTGGGACAAGCATGTACTTGACGTCTTTGGGATTATTCGGATCAAGGTCCGTGTTGCGCCTCCGGATGCGGATGCGGCAGACCCGTCCATCCTGACCCATGGCGGGAATGGTGATCCCGCGTGGAATCCACAGGGCGCGGATGGGGCCGTTTTTCCCCTGCTTTTCCGGCAGGCCGAACGCGCCCGGTAAAGGCAGTCCGCGTTGTTCCCTTCCTCGGCCAGATACCCGAGCTTGTAGGCCCGCACGGCCGCTTCGGGCAGGCATCTTTTGGCCAGGCAGGCCATGACGGGAGGGGTCCGCAACAGGGCTTCGTGCGCCTCGCTGGCCAGCTTTGTCGCCTGGGTTTTCCAGACGTCCGGGGGCTCCGCATAACGGCGCGGCGAGAACTCCGGCGCGGACGGGCGCTGTGGAGGACGCAGCGGGCGATAGGCACGGTTGTCCGGCTTGTATTCAATGCGCAATTCCTGACAGGCCTCCGCGAACTTCATGCCCTTCACTTCCATCAGGAATCCGATGACATCACCCCCCTTTTCGCACCCGCGCGGGCAAGCCCAGGTTCCGGTGATGCCGTGCCGCTTGCAAACCTCGCCGCCTTCCTGCTCCGGAAACGTGATGAAACGATCCGTGCCGCCGCAAAGCGGGCAGGGAGAATGGTATTCCCCGCCATTCCGGCTGCTCACCCGCTTGATTTTACTCGGCTCAACATGCTCGCTCAGGAGCGACAACAGAATGTCTGTCATCTCGATCCTCCCGTGCTCCCATGCCTTTTTTAAACAAACCAAAAAAATAACTCTCTGTATTCTTAACCTTTTTTTTGCTTTTGGGGGCTTGGGAGTTTTTGCCTTTATATTCCCCCTTAAGGGAAACTGTCAGATCAAGTCGAGACTACCTCAACTCAGTGTATCGGTCTACGGTTTTTTGGACACATTTTATCAATCACGCAGCCTCCA
>JAISNZ010000143.1 GCA_031275955.1 Desulfovibrio sp.
CGGCTTCGCCTCTGCCCTACCAATTAGCTTTCTATTGAAAGCAAATTGGTATAATTTGTCGGGGCCCCGCCCCAAACCCCGCCGGGGCGTGACGTCCCCCGGACTCCCCCGTTGGCCGCATGGCTCAAAGCGCCCTGAGGCTGAACAGGGGTGCGGGGCCGTTCGTCACGAACGTTGGTGAGGGCGAACTCATCCTGTCAGGATGTCCCTGCCGGGGGAGTTTGAGGGGCAACGTCACCAAGGCATTCTTGGGTCAGCGCCGTTCCGCCGTCAGCAGGCGGGGCAGGCCGGCCGGATCGGGCAGGACCCGCGCCCCTGTCCAGAGGCGCGGGCGCAGGAGGGCCAGGGCGGCCCGCTCCTGGCTGTGCCCGATTTCCAGCAGCAGGTGGCCTCCCGGCCGCAGGAGGGTTTCGGCCTGTTCCGCGACGGCGGCGACGGCCTCCAGGCCGGAAGAGGCCTCATCCGCCGGGACCAGGGCCGTCCTGGGCTCAAAGTCCCGCACCTCCCGGTCGAGATTTCGGTACTCCGCCCCGCTGACATAGGGGGGGTTGCCGAGCAGAAGATCCAGGGATCGGGCCGCGAGCGGGGGCCGGCAAAAGTCCGCCCGGAGGAAGAGAATCTGCGGGCAATGCAGGGCCAGGGCGTTTTTTTTCGCCACCTCCAGGGCCTGGCGGCTCCTGTCCAGGGCCAGGCAGCGCCAGCCGGGCAGTTCCAGGGCCAGGGAGACGGCGATGCAGCCGGAGCCGGTCCCGAAGTCCGCCAGGACTCCCTGCCCGCGGCGGGCGGCCCTGTCCAGAGCCGTTTCCACCAAAAGCTCCGTTTCCGGCCTGGGAATGAGGACAGCGGGGGTGACCAGAAAGTCATGCCCGAAGAATTCCTTGCTCCCCGTCAGGTAGGCGGCCGGCTCTCCCGCCGCCCTGCGCGCGGCCAGACGGCGCAGAAGCGTCCTTTCCTCTTCGGACAGCGGCGCCTCCGGGGTTGTGATCAACTTCCGGAGCAGGGCCTGCCGATCCATTCCCAGGGACTTGGCCAGGAGAAGTTCCGCTGAAAGCCTGGGGGAATCGACCTTGGCCCGGGCCAGAGAACGGGCCAGGGAACGGACCAGACAGGCAAGGGGGGGAGACTCCCCCCCGGCGATCCGCCTTTCCCCGCCTGGCTGTTCCCTTTTTTTCTGCCCGGTCATGTGGATCCCCGACGAACGGAAAGCCAGCCGTAATATGCGGCGCGAAGCCGTGCTTCGCGCCGCCGAAGCGTTATATCCGGTGAAAGTGAAAACGCTGTTAGTGCCGGTAAGCGGGAACGTCCTTCTTGTAGACAAGGCTGAGGGGCAGGAACTGCACCGGCGGCACTTTGTAGCCGTGCAGGGCCAGATAGCAGGCGCTCAGCGCCAGGGCGATCTGGCTGCGTTCGTTCTGGGCGCCGGTCAGCAGGATATCCCCGTTTTCCAGCGCGTCCAGGGCGTCGTTATCCACGTCGAAGGTGATGTGCACCATTTCCTTGTCGCGGCCCACCAGTTTGGCGGCCTCCACGGCGCCCATGGTCATGTCCTTGTTGATGGAGCCCACGGCGTCGATCTTCTTGAATTTCTGCAGCCAGTTCTCCATCAGCACCATGCCCTTTTCCCGGTTGAAGTTCGCGGGCTGGGAATCCAGCAGCTTGATGTCCGGATATTTTTTGAAGGCGTCCTTGTAACCTTCAACCCGCTCTTCCGAGGTGGAGTTGCCGGGCGTGCCTTCGATGAGCAGGACGTTTCCCTTGCCCTTGATCGCTTCGCACAGGGCGATGCCCAGTTCGTAGCCGACCTGGTAGTTGTCAACCCCCGTCCAGGTCAGGATTTTTCCGCCGTAGGCCTTGGTGTTGGGGGTCGCCACCAGGATTCCAGCGGCATTGGCCTTTTCAATGGCCGGGACAATGGCCTTGGAGTCGGCCGGGGCGATGAGAATGGCGTCCACGCCGTCGGTGATGGCCTGTTCCACAAGCTGGGTCTGCTCCTCCACGGAGTAGGGGGTTTCCGGCCCGATGCATTTCAGCTTGACCCCAGGCAGCAGCTTGACCGCCTCCTCGGCCCCTTCAATCATGTTCAGGAAAAACGGAAACTGCATGCTTTTGACGATGAAGACAAAGGAATATTCCTTTTTGGCCTCCGCCGCGTGGCCTTTCTGCGCCATTCCCGGACAGGTGAACGACGCCGCGAGTAAACCGATGATCGCTGTCAGCACTGCTCTTCTTCTCATGGTCTGTTCCTCCTTTACAGATGGGATCATTCCCGGAACCTCGCCGTTCTCTCCCCTCAGCCGGCGCAAGCGGGCGGCTGCGATATCTTCTTGAATTCGCGCACGGTTTCCGCAATGGCCTGTTCCGTGGGGATGCGCTCCATGCTGGAGGCGCCCACGAAGCCGTCGATGCCGGGCAGCCAGGCAAGAAATTTCCTGAAGCTTTCCGGCGTGGAAAGCGGCCCGCCGTGCGCCAGCCAGAGGATGTCCTTTCTTTTGCCTCTGCCGGCGGCGATGATTTTTTCCGTCAGCGCGGCGCTGTCTTCCAGGGAAAGAGACTTTGTCGTCCCGATCATGCCTCCCACGGTGAGCCCCACATGGGCCACGATGCAGTCCGCGCCGGCCTCGGCCATTCTCCAGGCCTCATCCTCGTTGAAGAC
Source organism: Desulfovibrio sp. (assembly GCA_031275955.1). Taxonomy (GTDB): domain Bacteria; phylum Desulfobacterota; class Desulfovibrionia; order Desulfovibrionales; family Desulfovibrionaceae; genus Frigididesulfovibrio. Next base: position 2,654 of record JAISNZ010000143.1, read on the forward strand.
GTAAACAATGGTAAAAATATTCTTTTGCGCCGCAAGGCGCACCATTTCCACCTCTTTTTCGTAGCCCAGCCCGGTAAGTTCCAGTTGCTCCCGGAAGTTGCCGTCCACCAGGCCCATGGTGGGAAAATTGTTGAGGCCCGAAAATCCCTCGGCGACGATTCTGTCCAGGTGGCGGGAGATGACCCGTGTTCCGTCCTGGGCAAAAACGCTGCAGACGACGGGAATCTCTTTCACCACCGGCAGGACGTAGCGCGTTCCCAGTTCCAGGGCGATGTCGTTGGCGTTGCCGAAGGCCAGCAGGCCCGAGAAACTGCCGTGACCGTGCATCCGGTAGAAGCCGGAGTTGAAGACGAGGAGCAGGTCCGCTCCGCCGGTTTCAATGGACTTGGCGGAAAGCCCCGAGCCGGCTCCGGCCGCGATGAGGTACTTTCCCTCTTCCCTGGTTTTTTTAAGGCGTGCGAGGAGTTCTTCCCGTGAATAGCGCCGCATGTGGCTTTTCCTCCTTTCCCGGATGGTTACAGGTGCTGAACGTGTTTCCCGGCGGAGACGGCGGTTTCCCGCGCGCCGGGCGCCGCCCGCCGGGGGGAACCCTTTCTCCGGCGGGGTTCGGGGCGGCGCGTCGGCCGCGGGCCGCCGTATCCCGCTTTGCGCGCGAATCAGGAAGCGTTCCGGAGCAGGCCGGCGAGCAGATCCGCCGCGTCCTCGCCAAAGCCCTCGTCATACAGGTGCCGTTTGTCTTCAATGATTTCGATGCAGGCGACGTCTTTCAGGCCGGATTTGAGCGTGGCGAAAAGGGCTTCGTTCGCCTCGGGCAGATAGAAGATTTCCCCCGGGCGGTCTATGGAGCTAAGGCCTCCCGTGGGGATCAGGATCTTCACGGGTGAGCTGGCCCCGCGCAGTTTCCGGACCAGAAAATCGCCGATTTCGATGCATTCCTCAACATTGGTGCGCATGGTGGTCATGGTCGGGTTGTGGAAATTCAGGGTTCGTCCTGTCCGGAACTTGTCCGGGAGGTCGGACAGGGGGGGCAGAACGATGGTGTCCGCTCCTCCCGGCACGATGACCTGGGGAATCTCCATGTCAACGGCCGCCTCCATGCGCCGGGGTCCGGCGTCGTGCAGCCCGCCCACGATGTGGGCGCCGATTTCCGCCAGAGTCATGTCCAGCACCCCGTGGATAACGCCGTCCCGGATGAAGTTTTCCATGGATCTGCCGCCGGCGCCGGAGGCATGGAAAACCAGCGTTTCCAGGCCCTTTTCCTCAAGCCGGCGCCGCGCCCGGGAGACTCCCTCGGTGGTCGTGCCATACATGGTCTGGGAGACGCGGAGAATGGCGCGGTTTTCCAGGCGGCGCCGGAAGGCGGCGAATTCTTTTCTGTGCCAGACGGCACCCTGGGCGGCGTAGGCGGCGAAACGGCTGAAGACTGGTTCCGTGATGCCGTTCAGCCCCGCCACGTCCGCGATGGAGGGCAGCAGCGCGATGTCGCTGTCCTGCAGATACCAGCGCGTGTTGCCGGAGGCCAGGGTGCTGAGCATGAGTTTGGGCAGGCCGAAGGGCAGGGCGCGCATGGCCTGGGTGACGATCTGGGTGCCTCCCGCGCCGCCTATGCCGATGACGGCGTCCATCTTCCCTTCGCGGTACAGGTTTTGGGCGTAGCGTTCCAGCAGGGCGGAAACCTCGGCAATGGCCTCCCCGCGCTTCATGGCCCGGATGCTCTCCGCCGTATGGGCGCTTCCCGCGCAAAGGGCGTCCAGGGGAACATCGGCGGCGAAGGAAGACGCCTTGCCCACGCCCGCGTCGATGGTCAGGCAGTCAACCCCCTGGGCGAGGATTTTTTCCTTGATGTACTCGGATTCAGCCCCCTTGGTGTCATAGGTGGCGATGAAGATAATGCGCGGCGTCATGGCTTTGCCCCCCGTGGGCTTGAGGATCAGGCTTCTCCGGGCGCGGGCCGGCGCGTCCTGTCCGGAGCGGAATCATCCAGCTCGTTGCGCAGTTCCATGTTCTGCTTGATGAGGAACTGGTTGAAGGCCACGGCGAAGATAATCAGCCCGCCCATGACCAGGGTTTGCAGCTCCGAGGCGACGCTCAGGCTGTTCATGCCGTTGTAAATGGTGGAGACGATGACGGACCCGCACAGGACGCCCCAGATATTGCCGAAACCGCCGGTTATGGCGATGCCTCCGATGAGGGCCACGGTGATGGCCTCAAAGGGAGCCTGGGTCGCCATGCCCGGCTCGAAGGAGTTGAGCCGGGCTCCGTAAAGCAGGCCGGCGAAGGCCGCGAGGCCGGTGCTGAGGACATAGACCCAGATGATGACCCGATCCGTGGGGATTCCGGAAAATCTGGCCGCCACGGGGTTGGAGCCTGTAAAGTAGATCCTGCGGCCGAAATTGGTGCGCGTGAGCAGGAAGCTGGTTCCAAGGAGCAACAGAAAGACGATGATCATGGGCACCGTAATGCTGAAGGCTCCCAGCCGCTCGACCACTCCTGTGCCCAGATAGCGGAAATCGCTGTTCAGGTTGTAAATGACCTTTTTGCCCAGGGCCAGCCAGGCCATGCCGCGGCAGGCGAACATGGTCGCGAAGGTGGCGATGAAGGGCGGCATCTTCAGTTTGGTGATCAGGAGGCCGTTGACGAGTCCTATGGCCATCCCCGCCCCCACGATGATCGCCATGGGAACGAGATAATGGACGGAATCCGGGGAATTGCCCACCAGCATCCTGCCCCACATGACCGTGGTGAAGGCCATGACGGAGCCGATGGAGAGGTTGAGGCCGCCCGTCAGGATGACCAGGGCCTGCGCGACTCCGATGATGGTCAGGAAGCAGGACTGGTTGAGGATGACGGAGATGTTGGACAGGGTGAGATAGTGGTCGCCGTTCAGGGCGTTGGCGGCTTCAAAGAAGAGGAAGACCGCGGCCAGGATGAGGAGCGAGGAAAAATCCGTGACGATTTTGAGCAGTCTCTTGGAAAAAACGCTTGTCTTTCCGCTCATCGCAAGGCGCTCCTTCCCCGTCAGCTTTTTCTGGAGCGGGCGCGTTCATGCCGCGCCGCCAGCTCGTTGAGGATCATGCCTCCCACGAGCACGGCTCCGATGACGATCATGGTGGTGGAGGTGTCGATCCCTTTCAGGGTCAGGGAGTTGCGCACCACATAGAGGGTGAGGGCCCCGAAGACGGCCCCGTACAGGCTGCCCTTGCCGCCTTCCAGGGCGTTTCCCCCGAGAACGGCGGCGACGACGGCCTGGAATTCCAGCCCGTCTCCGGAGGTCGGCTGCATGCTGTTGGTCCTGATCAGGACGAGCAGGGCCGCGAGGGAGGCCATCATGCCGGAAATCATGTACAGGAGGAGCGTCCATTTTTGCGTCGCGATGCCGCAAAGACGCGCCGTTTCCTCATTTTCCCCGATGGCGAAGGTGTAGGAGCCAAGAACGGTCCGCTTGAACAGGAAGATGATGCAGCCCACCACGATCACCGTAAGAACCACCAGAAAGGGCACATAAAAGATCATGCTGGCTTCCGGGCCGAATTCGATCCGGATGATGTTTCCTCCCAGAAAATCCAGGATGCTGCTGTGGCTTCCCTCTTCCCAATAGATTGTCCTTTTGTTGGACAGGGTGTTGGCGATGCTTTGGGCGATGCCCATGGAGCCGAAGGTCGCGATGAAGGCCGGGACCTTCATCCGGGTGACGAAGAAGCCGTTGAGCAGCCCGAAAAGCCCCCCGCAGGCCAGTCCGACGAGAATGGCCGCGAGGACGTGCATCCCCTGGCTCAGGCAGAGGGCCATGATCACCCCGCACATGGAGAGGACTCCCCCCATGGAGAGATCGATGCCGCCGGCGATGATCACCAGGGACATCCCGATGCTCAGGATGATCAGGATGGAGGCCTGGAGCAGGAGGGTGGAGAGATTCCCCGGGGAAAAGAAGCGGGGCACCCAGAGGGAGGCCAGGAGGAAGACGAGCAGAAAGGCGAAGATGGAGTTGGGCAGCAGGGACAGCCCGAAGCCCCTGTTTTTGCGGCCGGCGCTAGCGCTCATCCGGCGTCCCTCCTTCCGCGGCCGCTTCCGGACGGGAAAAGGCCAACTGGATAACGGCGTAGTGGTTGGCTTCTTCCCGGCTCAGCTCTCCCGCGATCCGTCCCTGAGCCATGACATAGATCCTGTCGCTCATGCCCAGCACCTCGGGCAGTTCCGAGGAGATCATGAGGATGCCGGCTCCCTGCCGGACAAGCTCGTCCATCAGGCTGTAAATGTTGCTTTTGGAGCCGATGTCAATGCCCCGCGTGGGTTCGTCGAAGATGAAGGTGTGGGCCTGGGAAAGCAGCCATTTGGCCAGGACGACCTTCTGCTGGGTGCCTCCGCTCAGGAAATTCGTCAGTTTTTCCACGGTGGGGGTGCTGATTTCCAAATCGTCCACATATTTTTGGACCGCCGCGCGTTCCTTGCGCCGGCGGATAATTCCCCGCGGGTTCAGCCGGCTCAGGGCGGAGATGACGGTATTTTCCCGTATGGGCAGGGAGAGGGCGAGGCCCTCGCGTTTGCGGTCTTCGGGGAGAAAGGCGATGCCCGCGCGGCTGGCGGTCTGGGGGTTGCCGCGGGGCAGGGGCTTTCCCCTGACCAGGACGTCCCCGCTCTTGTAGGCGTCTATCCCGAAGGCGGCCCTGGCGACCTCGCTCCGCCCGGAACCCACAAGCCCCGCCACGCCGACGATTTCGCCGGAGCGCACCTGCAGGCTGACGTTTTTGAAAACCCCGCCGGAAAGGTTCCGGAGGGCGAACAGGGTCTCTCCCCGCTCCGAGGGCGTGCGGGTATAGACGTTCTCGATTCTGCGCCCGGCAATGCCCTCGACGATCCGGTCCATGGAGGTCTGCGCGATGGCCGTGGTGGAGATCCTTTTTCCGTCCCGCATGATGGTGACGCGGTCGCCGATTTCAAAGATTTCCTCAAGGCGGTGGGAGATGTAAAACATGCCCACGCCCTTTTCCCTGAGGGCGGCGATAATCCGGAAGAGTTCCGCAATTTCGGCGCTGGTGAGGGAGCTGGTGGGCTCGTCAAAGACTATGATCTTGGCGTTCTTCGAGAGGGCCTTGGTGATTTCGATCATCTGCTGGTTGGCGATGCTGAGATTCCTTAGCAGGGTGCGGGGGGAAACGGCGATGCCGATGGAGGCCAGCAGGGCTTCCGTCCGCCTTTCCATCTCCCGGCGGTTGAGCAAGGGGCCTTTGTGGATTTCATGCCCCAGGAAAATGTTGTCGGCAACGGAGAGCTCGGGGACAAGGGTGAGTTCCTGGTAGATCATGGCGATGCCGATCTGTTCCGAAATTTTGGGGCTGTTCTTCCGCAGGGGCGTCCCCTCCAGCAGCAGTTCCCCTTCATCGGCCGCATAGGCGCCGGAGAGGAGTTTCATCAGGGTCGATTTTCCCGCCCCGTTTTCTCCGACGATCACATGGACTTCGCCGGCGCGCAAATCGACGGAAACGTCCTCCAAAGCCTTAACGCCCGGGAAACTCTTGGAAATATGCCGAAATTCCAGCAGAGGGGCCGTCATGTCCGCTCCTCTTCCGCCGGCCCCGCACCTTCCCGGACAGGGGGAAGATCCCCGGCCGCAAGGGAGTCCGGCATCTTCGCCGCGTCAAGGCGCACCTTGCGCAGGACGTCCGTCAGGTGTTCCGTCATGGAACGCCGGGCCCGGGCGGCGTCGCCGGCCTGGATGTCCCGGAAGATCCGGTGGTGGAATTCATTGCTCGCGGCATTGCCGTGGACGCGGACAAAGCTGCGCAGCCAGACGGTATACAGCGCCTTGAGCATTTCCACGGAACGGAAGATGATGCTGTTCCGGGAGGCCCGGGCGATGGCCAGATGAAAATCCATGTCGTAGAGGGCGAAGCGTTCCTGGTCGTGGATATGCCGCGCCGAGAGGGCCAGGGCGCGGGCCATGCCCTCCCGGTCTTCCGGGCCGGCCTTTGCCGCGGCGAGGGCGGCGCCCTGGGATTCGACCCCTATGCGGAACTCCGTCAGGGTTTCAAGATTGGAATAGGCTTCAAGTAGGATGGGAAGCTGGAGATTGCTGAAGACATCCACATTGATGTCCTTCAGAAAGTAGCCTTCTCCGTGCCGGACATCAAGGATGCCCAGGGCGTTGAGCCGGTTGAGGGCCGTGCGCACCGTGTTTCTGCTGACGCCTATGGACAGGACGAGTTCATTCTCGGAAGGGATCTTCGCCCCCGGCTCATAGCCCTGGGCCGCGATAATCGCCAGAATGTGGTTAAAGGTCTCATCGCTGAGGTTGATCTTTTCGATGGACATGGCGCTGTCCTCGGGGTGAAAATGCCCGGTAGATCATACGTCACTTATGGTACGTCACTTATGGTACAAGTTGCGGGAAGAGAAGGCAACAAAAATTTTGCGGCACAAAAATTTCGCGGTTCGGGGCGGAGCCCCAAGCCGTCAGGTTTCCCGCGTGCTTTGTTCCAGGAGGGCCGTGAGCCGGTCCATCTCCGGGCCGTGGTTCCGGCCCAGGAGGTGCGCCAGGCCGTGGGCCAGGAGGCGCCGGACATATCCGGCCGGTTCCTGGCCGTAGAGGAAGCATTCGCGGCATACGGTTTCCGGGGCCAGGACAAGGCTGCCCAGGGAGGCGTTTCCCGAGGGGAAGGAGAGGATGTTGGTGGGTCCTGGGCGGCGCAGGTGCCTTTGCTGCAAATGTTCCATGTCGGCGTCGTTGACCAGCAGGAGTTCCACGGCCGCTTCGGGGGTTCCGGCCGCCGCCAGCATGGCGCTGAGCAGGGAGCGCAGTTCCGGGCGGGCGAAGGGGAGCTTCCAGACTCCGGCCCGGGGGCGGGCAAAGACGTCGGCGGGCATGGTCTTTTTTCCTGTCCTCCGTCTTTTCAGGCTAAAAATTATGCCGATTTTCAGCGTGACTGGGAATTACTGAGGAAGGGCGGAGACCGGGGGGAAGGCGGTCTCGCTGTCCCGGTTCGTTCCGCCGGAAGGAGAGGTATAGGCGTAAGAGGGTTTGGAGGAGGAACCCGCCGGGACGGGGGAGGCGTCAGCGGGCAGGCTCGCCGGCCAGGGACGGAAGGGGGCGGCGGGCGGCTCTTCCCCGGGAGCGGCCTTCTGGGCCTCGGTCTTTTCTTTGGCGCCTTTTTCCGGATAGGAAACGCGGTGATGAAAGATGCCGCGCAGGACTCCGCTGAAGGTGTCGGCCAGTCTGTCCAGGTCGCGGAAGGTCAGTTCCGTCTCATCCAGCTGGCCGGTGGCGTAGATGGTTTTGATGATGGTGGAGATGTGCTGGCGCAGGCGGTGGGGGGTGGGGTCCTCCAGGGTGCGGCTGGAGGCCTCCACGGCGTCGGCCAGCATGATCAGGGCGGCTTCGTTGGATTGGGGCCTGGGTCCCGGATAGCGGAAATCCTCTTCCTTGGGCGGGACGGCGTCCGTCTGTTGCAGGGCTTTCTGGTAAAAATACTGGATGAGGCCGGTGCCGTGGTGCTGGCGGATGATGTCGATGACCTCCCGGCCCAGGTGTTCCTGGGTTGCCAGTTCCACGCCCTGTTTGACGTGGGAAATGAGGATCAGGGCGCTCATGGAGGGGGCGAGCTTGTCGTGGGGATTTTCCTCGGAGTTCTGGTTTTCGATGAAATAGGAGGCTTTGAGGGTTTTGCCGATGTCGTGATACAGGGCGGCCACTTTGGCCAGCAGGCTGTATGCCCCCACGGTCTTGGCCCCTGCCTCCACCATGTTGGAGACGATGAGGGAGTGGTGGTAGGTGCCGGGAGCCTTGAGCATGAGGTCGCGCAGGAGGGGCTGTTCCAGGTTCAGGAGTTCCATGAGGCGGGAGCGGGAGGTATAGTTGAAGACCAGTTCGACGACCGGAGCCAGCGCCAGGGTGAGGAGCAGGGAGAGGATGGCGTGGGCGGTCAGGGAGAGGGCCTCGGGAAGATAGCGGGTATAGGGGCCTCCCTGGAGGAAGGTGCCGCCGAGCCAGAGGGCGAAAAGGCCCGCCAGGAGGGGCAGGACGGATTTGACCAGATCCTGGCGGGAATAGGTGCGGTTGATCAGCCAGGTATTCCACATGTAGGCCAGGAAATAGAACAGGAAGAGGCCGATCCCGCTGAAACCGGCGGGGCTCATGCCGGTGCAGAAAAAGGCGATGAGCAGGCCGGTCACCGCGTAGCGCCTGGTGGTGAAGATCATGGCGGCCAGCCCGGCGGCTCCGGTTACGGGCACGGCGTAGGCCAGGCTGCCGACGGCAAAGGCGGGGGAGTTGGCGGCCAGTTCCAGGGCCAGAAGGGAGAAGCCCTTTGCGGTCAGGGAAAAAAGGAAGACGAGGACAGCCAGAAAGACGTAGTCTCTGGTGTCCATGGGGGAGATGGGCTTGTTGCTGGGGGCGAAGAGCAGGCCCAGAGTCATGAGCAGGGAGCAGACGGACATGCCCAGAAACAGGTTTTCGTTGAAACGGCTGGAGGCGCGGTTGAGCAGGGACTGCATCTTGATCTGCTGCTCGACCGTGACCCGGTCTCCCTGGCGGATGAGGATTTCGCCGCGCTGCATCTGGAGAAAGACCGGCTGCACGGCGGCTTCCGCGGCGGCGGCGCGGGAGGCGGTGGTTTCATAATTGGGGATCAGGGTGGCGCGCAGGGTGCGGGAGAAGAACTGGAGGAGGGCGCGTTTGCTCTGGGCGGGCAGGGACTGCTGGTTGACCGCCAGGGACACGAGCAGTTCCAGGCTTTTGAGGTCCTGCAGGGAGGTGGCGTCGGAGAACAGTCTTTCCTCTCCGGTTTCCAGGTTGCGCAGGATGGCGCCGCCCTTGTAGGGCAGGATGACGCGCATCTCCTGCAGGACTCCTTCGCGCAGCGTCTTTTCCGCCAGAGGCAGGAGGACGTCGGTGATCACGGCCTGGTTTTTGGGGTCCGCGAGGGCGGTGAGGGATGCGAGGGAGAAATCCTCCCCCCATTCCTCGGCGAGGCGGCGGCGCAGGGCGTCCCGCGCCTCGGCGTTGTCCGTCTCGCGCAGGGCCTGGAGCAGGGAGAGGACCTCGCCGCGCTGTTCCTCTATCGGGGCGGTGACCAGATCAAGGACAAGGGGCTGCAGGTTTTTGGCCTGCTCCCGTTTGGCCCTGGCCGCGGCGCTGTCTTCAAAGAGAAAGCTGCGGTCGGCCATGACGTCGGAGGTGGCGATCTCTCCGGCCAGGAACAGGCGTTTTCTGGGGGAGAAATCCGTGGAAGCCAGGGCGGACAGGAGGATGAGGACAAGGGCCAGGCCGAAAAAGCCCCGGGGAGGCAGGCGGCGGCGCAGGCGCTGCAGAAGCAGGCCGAGGGGGGAGGGGGCCTTGTCAGGAATGTTTTTCGTAGGCGTCATAAGCTGCGACGATTTGTCCCACCAGGGGGTGGCGGATGACATCCTCGGGTTGAAAGTGCCGGACGCTGATGCCGTTCATGCCCTGGAGCACACGCAGGGCATGGATGAGTCCGGAACGGGGTTTTCCGTTCAGATCCGGGAGATCGATCTGGGTGATGTCGCCGGTTACGACCACGCGGGAACCGAACCCCATGCGCGTGAGGAACATTTTCATCTGCTCCACGGTCGTATTCTGGGCTTCGTCAAGGATGACGAAGGCATCCGTCAGGGTTCGCCCGCGCATGAAGGCCAGGGGCGCGATCTCAATGACGCCTGTGGTTAGCATTTCCGTGACGCGCCCGAAATCCAGCATGTCGTGCAGGGCATCATACAGGGGCCGCAGGTAGGGGTCCACCTTCTGGGCCATGTCCCCCGGCAGAAAGCCGAGCCGTTCCCCGGCCTCCACAGCCGGTCTGGTCAGGACAAGACGCTTGACCCGCTTGTCCAGGAGGAAGGAAAGGGCCATGGCCACGGCCAGATAGGTCTTGCCGGTTCCGGCGGGACCGATGGCGAAGGTCATTTCCGAGGAGCGCAGGGCCGCGACGTACTCCCGCTGGTTTACGGTCTTCGGGGCGACGTTTTTGCGGGGGGAGGCGATAAAAACCGTATCCTGAAAGATGTTTTTCAACTCGCCGGACGGATTGCGTTCCAGAGCGGCATAGGCGTACTCCAGATCGCGCGGGTGCAGGACAAGGCCGGCCTTCAGCAGTCCGTACATCTGGGTCAGCAGGTTGCCCAGCAGGGAGCGGGCCGCGGCGTCGCCGCTCAGGCGCAGGGTGGCGCCCCGGCTGGAAAGCCTCAGCCCGGAACGCTCCGCCAGATGGCGGAGGTGCGCGTTCCCTGG
>JAISNZ010000048.1 GCA_031275955.1 Desulfovibrio sp.
CCCCGGGAGAGGCCGCTGTCCCGGATGCCTTTCCACTCCCCGGCCAGGGCTTGCGGGGGAAGATCCTCATCCGGATAGGAGAGGAGACTGCCGGCCGTATGGAAGCGGATGCGTTCCCCGCTCTCCAGATTGCCGGCGACAATGCCCTCCAGGTAGAGGTTGAGCCTGATGCCGCCGCCTATGGCCCCGAGGATTTCCCCCTCCTCATCGGCAACGGGAACGGCGAAGAAGAGGATTGTCTCTCCCCGTTCCGTTCGGGAACCGTCAACGACGAAACGGCCTTCCCTCCGCGCCAGATCGCAGGCCAGCAGGTCGGCGGGAGAAACCTCTTCCCCGGGCAGGCCGGAGGCGACCAGATCCCCTTGCGCATCCAGGAGAAGAAAATTGTCGTAGCCGGAAGAATGCCGGAGAAGCGCCAAAAAGAGAGTCTTTACTTCGCCGGCCTTCTTCCGGCGGACCTCCTCGAACCGGGCCAGGGACGAAAGCAGGCCGTGGACGCTGCTCTCCAGCCGGGAACACTGCGCGGCGACGTCGGCAACCATCTGTCCGGCCTTTTTCAGAGAGTGGGCAAAGGCCCGCCGGTGCGTGTCCAGGCTGGAATAGACGATGATCCCGAAGGCCGGGAGAAGGGCCAGAAGAACAATGAAGAGCAGGCTCTTGCGTATGGAACCGAACAAGAATACCTTCAGCATGGCTCACCCCGCGAAGCGGCCGATCCGGATTCGGGCCAGGAGAATTCTTTTTCCTCTCCGACCCCGGGGTCCCCGGCCCCGGGGTCGCCGTTGCCGGAGTCTTCAGCCCCATTGTCCAGAAGGTCCAGCAGGGTATCCTCCAGCAAGGAAGGATTGACCGGTTTGGGCACAATGGCGTCCACTCCGGCCTCGTACAGTTCCGCCGGCGTCTGGGACAGGGTGGGGGAGACCTCCAGGATGCACAGGGGCGGCCGGGCAAGCCCCCATTCGCCCTTGACGCGCCGGACGATCCTTGAGGGCCGCGTCTGATCCCGCGCAAGATCCAGGAGGAAAAAGACGTAGGGGGCGCCCGCCCCTTCCGCTGCCCGCAAACGCTCCGACGCCTCCTGAAGAAGCCCGCAGCCTTCCGGGGCGAGCTTCATGGCGGACAGCGCCGCAAGGGAGGCGGCCAGATCCCCGGCATCGGCATCCAGGACCAGGACCCGTTCGCCCCTGAAGGATCGCCGCGCCCGCTCTCCCCTGTGGAATTGGGCCGAGAGGGAAAAGACGACGGCCGGATCCCCGGTCACGGCAACGGAGGCCATGCCGCCGAGAAACTGGAGAATCCTGCGGCACAAGGTGAGACTCATGCCGCTGCTGGTGGTGGCGCCCCCTGGCTCCTCTCCTTCCAGATACTGGCGGTAGAGGGCGAGCGCCTCCCCGGAAAGGGAGGTTCCGGGGAGGGTAAAGGCGAAGCGCAGGGTCAGCGGGGAACGGTTCCGGGGCGGGAGGGAGCAGGAGAACTCCAGGATTTTTCCCGCGCAGCGGCTCATGGCTTCCAGGGCGATAATGGTCAAAGCCCTGGTCAGGCGCAGGGGATCGCCCCGGAGATTCCCGGGAAGGCCTTCCCCCAGGCGGCTGATCAGACGGATCTGCCGGGCTTCGGCCTTTTGCTCCAGGTCCGCCAGAAAGTTTTTCAGCACGGTCTCCAGGTGGAAATCAACATGCTCCATGCCCAGCTTTCCGGCCTCCATCTTGGAAAAATCGAGGATATCGTTGATGATGCGCAACAGAAGAGTGGCCGAATCCTGGATTTTGAGCACATAGTCGCGCTGCTGCGGGGCGAGATCCGTCTTCAGGATCAGGTAGCTCATCCCGATAATGGCGTTCATGGGGGTGCGGATCTCGTGGCTCATATTGGCCAGGAATTCGCTTTTGGCCTTGCTGCTGGCCGTCGCGGCGTCGCGCGCCCTGGCAAGCTCGCGGTTTCTCCTTTCCAGAACGCCGGCCATGGCGTCAAATTCAGCGCCCAGTTCGGCGAATTCTCCATAGAGCGGCGCGTCCGCCCCGACGCGGGTGCGCAAATCCCCCTGGCGCAAGGATTTCGCCGCCCGCACAAGAATACCGACGGAACGGGAAAATCCGATCTCGATCAGATAGGAACCGGCGGTAAAGGCAAGCAAGGCCGCCAGGGCCGTCAGGAGGAGATCGCGGACCAGGAGCCTGAAGGGCGCGTCATAGGCCTGCTCCGCGGGGAAGCAAAACACCACGTACATATAGGGGTCGCCGCGCGGATAGAGCCGGGTCCTGCGGAAGAAGACCAGATACTCCTGGCCGGAGGAGGCGAAGGTGTAAGGGAAAAATCCCGCATCCTCCCCGCCGAAAGAGGAAATTCTCCGCCAGAGTTCTTCCCGGCAGAGGTCTCCCGGCCGGGCCGGAATCGAAGGCGAGGAGACGGCCAGCACCGTTCCCTCGCTGTCCAGCAGACAGCCGAGGCCCTGCGCTTCCAGATCCTCTTCCTCAAAAAGGGAAGCGAAAAAGGCCAGAGGGTATCCAAGGCCGAGAATCCCCAGGAGCTTGTTCCGCCTGTCCATAAGGGGCAGGGTGAAATGCAGGGCGGGTTCCCCGCCGCCGGGAGAGGGCTGGAGGGCGCCGGCGCTGAAGGCGTTCCGTTTCAGGGCGGAGCGCAGAATGTCCCTTTCCGGCGATCCTCCCCGGGCGGAAAGGGGAAAGCTGGAGGCCTGGATGACCCCCGTGGGGTCCATCAGGAAAAAGGAGGAAAAGGAGGGATCGGCATGAAGGAGATTTCGGAAAAGGCGGGACAGGCCCTCCATGTTGAACAGGCGCGTCTCCGGAGTCTGGCTGAGGCTCAGGAGCAGGCTTTCGGCGTGTTCCGCCACGATCTGCAGGCGGGTGGCGAACCGCTGGGCGGAGATCTCGCTCTTTTCCCGGATATGCGCGGAGGAGTCGCTGTAGCGGGCGATGCCGGAAAACAGGATGATGCCAAGGGCGGGCAGAACCGCCAGGAGGAGCACCAGCATAATGGCGCGGCGCAGGGAGGCGGTGAAAAAACGGATCAGGGACATGGCCGGAGCCTCGGCAAAAACCGGTTCCGCATCGGAGAAAGGGAGCTTCCTGTCCGGCCCGCGCCGAATCGCTCCGTCCCGGATGCGTTTACTGCTATATGCGCTAAAAAGTACACTTTTGAGCGCGGGATCGTCGGCCGAAAAACGTGATTCTCGGCCGACTCACGCCGCTTCGCGGCGCAACGGCCATACGGCCGATGCAGACTGATTTCCGCGGAAAACAGTCCACTCTTTACCTGTACGCAGATGAAAGGGGATTGGCAACCTTTTGTTGCGCCTTTTCCGGAGCCTCCGGGGCGTCCCAGGGGAAATCGACCCTGATTTTGTACATCCGGGTCGCGGGCAGGGAGAGGACGGCAAGGCCCGTTTCCCGCGCGATCCCTTCCGTCAGGGCGGCGAGGGCTTCTTCCGAGGGGGCGATGAGCGTAAACCAGACGTTGCGGGCATGGCGGCGAAGATAGTTGTGCGTGACGCCGGGATGCCGGTTGACCGCGGCTATGAAGGTTTCCAGGCGATCCTCCGGCACCTGGGCCGCGCACAGGGTGCTGTGCCAGCCGAGACGGGCGGAGTCGAAATTGGCCCCGATGCGCCGGATGATCCGGCGCTCCTTCATGCCTTGCACCCGCGCGAGGGCCTCTTCCTCCCCGATGCCCGCCGCTCTCCCGATAACGGCATAGGGCCGCTTGTCCAAGGGAAACCCGGACTGGATCAGGCCCAGGATGCGCCTGTCCACGGCATCCGCAAGGTCTTCCCCCGCCGGCGGGGGATCCTCAGCCGCCAGCGGAATTTCTGGCTCCGGCCGCATCCTCCCCCTGTCCCGCCGCGGGGGAACATAGCTGCACAAAGGTTCCTCGGCCAGATAATCGCCCGCAAGGCTCTGGGCCCTGGCCCGGCATCCGCCGCAGACGCGGTGGTACTCGCATATTCCGCACTTGCCCCGGTATGCGGCCGGGGTGCGCAAACGGACAAAGGGTTCGGCCGAAGCCCAGATTTCCGGAAAAGGCCTTTGGCGCACGTTGCCGCAGTCCAGTTCCAGATAGCCGCAGGGCTGCACCTGTCCGGTATGGCTGATGAAACAGAACCCCGTGCCGCCAAGGCAGCCCCTGGTCAGGGCGTCCATGCCGAAACGCTCCGGGGTGACGGGCACCCCCTCGGCCAGGGCGCGCTGGCGCATAATCCGGTAGTAGTGGGGCGCGCAGGTGGCCTTCAGGTGCATGGCCGTGGTTTTCCGGAAATCATACAACCAGTTGAGAACTTGCTCATAGCTTTCCGCCGGGATGACCTCAGCCGCCAGACCGGCCGCCCGGCCCATGGGCACCAGGAGAAAGATATGCCAGGCCGCGGCCCCGAGATCCCTGGCCAGGGCGAAAATCCGCGGAAAATCTCCGAGATTGCGTCTGGTGACCGTGGTGTTGATCTGAAATTCGATCCCCGCCTCCTTGAGCAGAGCCACGCCTCTCAGGGCGGCGGCGAAGGCGCCGGGCACGCCCCGGAAGAGGTCATGACTCGCCGCGTCCGGCCCGTCAAGGGAAATGGAACAGCGGGCGATACCCGCCTCGCGCATCCTGCGGGCCTTTTCGGCGCTGATCATGGTGCCGTTGGGAGCCATGACGCAGCGCAGCCCCCTGTCCCGCGCGTGGGCGGCCAGATGAAAAATGTCCGGGCGCAACAATGGTTCGCCCCCGGTCAGGATGACGATGGGGTTTCCGGTTTGGGGCAAGGTGTCGATAAGCGCCTTTGCCGCCCGGGTGGACAATTCCCCCGCGTAGGGCTCCGGATGGGCCTCGGCCCGGCAATGCCTGCAGGCCAGATTACAGGAGCGGGTCACCTCCCAGGCGATGAGCCGCAGGGGGGGCGCGGCGGGAAAAGGGTTTCCGCCGCCGGGGGGAGAGATCATGGGAGCAACCGGTTCAAAAGGATCTGGGCGGTGAAATAGGAAATGATCAGATCCGCCCCGGCCCGCTTGATGCCCAGCAGGGATTCCAGCATGACGGCGGTTTCGTCAATCCAGCCCTGCATTCCGGCGGCCTTGATCAGGGCATACTCCCCGCTGACCTGATAGGCGGCCAGGGGCAGATCAGAGGTCTCGCGCAGGGCGCGCAGGACATCAAGGTACGGGCCGGCCGGCTTGACCATCAGGATATCCGCCCCTTCTTTCTCGTCGGCGGCGGCCTCGCGCAGGGCCTCGCGTCCGTTGGCCGGGTCCATCTGGTAGCCCTTGCGATCCCCGAAGCGGGGGGCGGAATCCGCCGCTTCCCGGAAGGGACCGTAAAAGGCGGAGGCGTACTTGACCGCATAGGACATGACGGGCAGGTGGGTAAAGCCGTTGTCGTCCAAGGCGTCGCGGATGGCGGCCACCCGTCCGTCCATCATGTCGGAGGGGGCGAGCATATCCGCCCCGGCCCGGGCGTGGGACAGGGCCGTGCGGGCCAGGATGGGCAGGGTGGCGTCATTCTGCACCTGGCCCTCCGGCGTGACCAGACCGCAATGGCCATGGGAAAAGTATTCACACAGGCAGACATCGGTGAGCACCTGCAGGTGGGGAAAGGCCTTTTTCAAGCGCCGCACCGCCGTCTGGACCACCCCGTCTTCCGCGTAGGCTCCGGAGGCCAGATCATCCTTCTTTGCCGGCAGCCCGAAAAGGATACAGGCGCGCAGCCCGGCATTGACCGCCTCGTCCACATCCCGCTCCAGCATGTCCACGGACAGCTGAAACTGCCCGGGCATGGCCCCTATGGGCGCGCGGCCCCTGCCGTCCCCCGCCTCCAGGACGAAATAGGGCATAATCAGGTCCTCGGGCCTCAGAAACGTTTCCCGCATCATGGCCCGCAAACCGGCGGATCGCCGCAGACGCCTGCCCCGGAAAAAGGACGTTGTCATCTTCCCTTCCCTCCTCTTTCTTGTCCCGCTCCGGAGGCTCCCCCGTCTCCCCGGCCGTTCCCGGAGGCGGCCCCCTCAGCGGCGATTTCGTCCTCCGTCAGGTAGCAGGCTGGGTCCTGGGCCCAGACGTCGCCGTGGCAGGCCTCGGCCCTGGCGCGGAAGTTGCCGCCGCAGATGTCCAGAAAGCGGCAGCGGGGGCAGCGCCCGCGCAAATGCGGCCTTTTGTCCTTGAGCCGGCTGAGCAGGGGAATCCGCGGATCGTCCCAGATGGCGGAAAAGGGACGTTCCAGAACATTGCCGAAGGCATGGTTGCGCCAGAACTGATCGGCGTGAACCCGGCCGTCCCAGGAGATGCAACCGATGCCCCGGCCGGAGCTGTTCCCCTCGTTGAACCGGAGAAGGCGCAGCACTTCCCCGGCCCGCCGCGCATCCTCGCGCAACAGGCGGAGCCAGACATAGGGGCCGTCGGCGTGGTTGTCCACGGTCAGGACTTCCCTGGGGCAGCCCTGATCAAAAAGGGCGCGGGTCCGGTCCATGATATCGTCAAGGAGGGCGCGGGTTGCGGCGTGGTCCAGGTCTTCCCCGATCAGGCTGGAACCCCGGCCGGAGTAAACCAGGTGATAGAAGCAGACCCGGGGGATCTCCCGCTCCCGGAGGAGATCAAAGATCAGAGGGATTTCGGCGGCATTGCGCCTGTTGACGGTGAAACGCAGGCCCACCTTCAGGCCCGCCTCCTGGCAGCAGGCGATGCCGGCCAGGGCCTGGTCAAAGGCTCCGTCCACGCCCCGGAAGCGGTCGTGCGTCTCGCGGCCGCCGTCCAGGGAGATGCCCACGTAGGAAAGACCGACGGCCTTCAGTTCACGGGCCTTTTCCCGGGTGAGGAGGGTGCCGTTGGTGGAGATGACGGCCCTCATCCCCTTACTGACGGCATAGGCCGCCAGATGGGGAAGATCCTCGCGCACCAGGGGCTCGCCGCCGGAAAAGAGGATAACCGGGACGCCGTAGGCGGCGAGATCCTCGATAATGGCCTCGCCCTGGGCGGTGGAAATGGCGTCCGTTCCGTTCTTCCCCCGCGCCTGGGCATAGCAATGGCGGCAGCGCAGGTTGCAACGGCGGGTCATGTTCCAGACCAGCACAGGCTTTTTGTCTTCGGAAAACTGGAGCAGATGGGAGGGAAGGCTGCCGGACTTCCGGCCGTAGCGCAGGGCGTCCGAGGCTTCCGCCTGTCCGCAGTAAAGTTTGGATATGCCGATCATGCAACCTCCTCGACCCGGGCGCCCTGAAAATATCCCACCTGTCCGCACAAGGCAACAGGGCATCGCCAGGGCATCGCCGTCAGGGGGTTTTTACCCGGAACATGGCCACATAGGCCGCATAGCAACGTCCGGCGGGAGAATCCGGCGGCAGGGACAGTCCGCCCAGGCGGGGCGGCCGCGCCGGGGCCGGCGGAGAAGGGGTCCGAACCGGGGGCCTCCTGTTCAGGGGAAGCCGCCCCTGGACGAGAACCGCCCGGACCCTGAGAAAAACGGGGCCGCCCATAAAGGCGTTGGCCCTCTCCAGGATCTCCGGGCTTTGAAGGGAGATCTCCTGCAGGGCCATGCTGTCTTCCGCTCCAAGGAGCAGGACGCCGTTGTCCTGCCCCAGCGGAAGGGCCAGGGAGGCCAGGGGGCCAAGAACCCTGTCCCAGTCGTTCCACAGGGCGCAAAGGCGGCGGCGTTCCCCGCCTCCCAGCCGGGCCAGAAAGGCTTCCATCGCTTCCCCGGCCGCGCGGAGCCGTTTTTCCCGTTTGCCGAATCCTTTGCCCATGGCAACGGCAGGACCTTATTTCAGCAGGGCGGAAAGGGCCTTGAAGCCCGGAGAAGAGGCGCCGGCCAAAAGCTCGAAGAGAAGCTGCTCATAGCTGACCAGAATCGCCCCTTCCCCGGCAGCCCGCCTGAGGCCGTATTCCTTGTCGCCGGAGCGGCGCGATCCCGCGCAGTCGGCGACGAGAACCACCCGGAAGCCGGCCTCCCGCAAGTCGATGGCGGTTTGCAGAACGCAGACGTGCGCCTCGGTGCCGGAAAGGACGACGGTCCGCCGTCCGGCCGCGTCCACTGTTTGCTTGATGGCGCTGTCCTGGTAGCAGCTGAAGGAAAGCTTGTCCAGAACAGTTGCCTTCACGGTCACTTCCCGAATCTCCGGAACCGTGTCCCCCAGGCCCTTGGGATACTGGCGGCTGACGACAACGGGAACTCCCAGAATCTCCAGCCCGGAAAAAAGGAGCCGGGAATTGCGGATCAGCGTTTCCTTGTCCTGGATGGCCGGAATCAGGCGTTCCTGGTAGTCGACGCCAATGGCCAGGGTATCGTGGATGTGCAGTCTCATGGGTTTCTCCAGGGTTTCAGGCTTCAGGCGAGTCAGGCCTAGTCAGGCGAGTCAGGCGCGGCGGCATTGGCGCGCCCGGAGCATGATTTTTTCGCTTGGGCATGAGTTCTCTCCTTTCGTTGAAGTGTAGCTTACACCCCTGTCCGAATTTTGGGGAGTACCTCTTTACCCCATAAAAAAAGGCCGAAGGGCTTGCATGTGGGGAGGGATGTGGGGAAGCAAAAAGCGGTCATAGAAGAATTTTCTATAACCGCTTGATATGTTTTGGCGCGCAGTACAGGAATCGAACCTGCGACCCTTGGCTTCGGAGGCCGAAGCCGTGAAAGAGAAGGCGCGGGAACTGGAGACAGCGCTGGAGGATGCTGAAAAATCCAGGGAGGCGGCGCAGCGGAAATATCAACTTGTCGGGGATGAGCTTCAGGAAG